>JANQJO010000027.1 GCA_028281605.1 Pseudomonadales bacterium | reverse complement strand
TATAATTCCTCATATAGTTCCACTGACCTTTGAATCGCTTGCAGACCACCCGCACGATCGCCTGTCTCCGCTAAACTAATCGACAGATTGCTTAAACTCAAAGCCAAGTCAGGGGCATAGGCCGCTGGATTTTGTTGATATAATTCCTCATATAGTTCCACTGACCTTTGAATCGCTTGCAGACCACCCGCACGATCGCCTGTCTCCGCTAAACGATTCGACAGATTGGTTAAACTCCTAGCCAAGTCAGGGGCATAGGCCGCTAGGTTTTGTTGATATAATTCCTCATATAGTTCCACTGACCTTTGAATCGCTTGCAGACCACCCACACGATCGCCTGTCTCCGCTAAACGATTCGACAGATTAGTTAAACTACTAGCTAAGTCAGGGGCATAGGCCACTGGGTTTTGTTGATATAATCCCTCATATAGTTCCACTGACCTTTGAATCGCTTGCAGACCACCCGCACGATCGCCTGTCTCCGCTAAACGAATCGACAGATTGCTTAAACTCAAAGCCAAGTCAGGGGCATAGGCCGCTGGGTTTTGTTGATATAATTCCTCATATAGTTCCACTGACCTTTGAATCGCTTGCAGACCACCCGCACGATCGCCTGTCTCCGCTAAACGATTCGACAGATTAGTTAAACTCAAAGCCAAATCAGGGGCATAGGCCGCTGGGTTTTGTTGATATAATTCCTCATATAGTTCCACTGACCTTTGAATCGCTTGCAGACCACCCGCACGATTGCCTGTCTCCGCTAAACGAATCGACAGATTAGTTAAACTCCTAGCTAAGTCAGGGGCATAAGCCACTGGGTTTTGTTGATATAATCCCTCATATAGTTCCACTGACCTTTGAATCGCTTGCAGACCGCCCGCACGATTGCCTGTCTCCGCTAAACGAATCGACAGATTGCTTAAACTCAAAGCCAAGTCAGGGGCATAGGCCGCTGGGTTTTGTTGATATAATTCCTCTCTAATTTCCACTGACCTTTGAATCGCTTGTAGACCACCCGCACGATCGCCTGTCTCCGCTAAAAGAATCGACAGATTGGATAATAGCCTTGCTTGCTCATCAGGAGCAATATCAGTGTTTTCTAAAAGCTTTTTCTGCACAGAAATAGATAAAGGTTTTAATACAATTTCTAAGTTCTTACGAGCTAAACTCGACTCCAAAGTTTTCGCATACTCATTACTTGATTCAATCAGTTGCTCTAAACACCCTTCGGGCCAATAGAGCTTCAATACTCGATGAGCATCATAATAAAGACGTGCGTAATCCGCCAAAGATTGTTCCACAGATTCGTTCAGAGTGAGACAAGCATAGATCCAATAAGCTTGCTGAGTCACACCATTCTTATACTGTTCATCAAATACATGGCTTAGTAAAGCAGCGGCCAATATATCAGGTTTCATCGGTAATATTTTATAGACCCGATTCATTGGGTCTTCTTCGTAAAGGCTGGTTTTACGCCAGTCATCAATCGATAAATCAATGGAGCCAAGATGAACACTGTTTTTTAATTGGTTGATTTGATGTGTATCTATACCTTGAGATATGGCTGCCATTGCTTTGAACAAAATTAAATTTTCAATAGATTTCTCTGAAAGCCCTTGGTTTTTTGCTTCCTGTTTAATTCTTCTTATTTCAATATTAACGAGTTTTTTTACGAGTTCTGTAGCACGCCAATCCACACAATGGTTCGTATACTCTTCCGTCAACACCCATGCTAAAGACAAAATAATTAATGGTCGCTTATTCAGTTCATCTCTACTTTGCCAGTCATAGAATTGCGCTTCTGATAAAGGTAAAACAGTATCCCTCCTTTTTTTTATTACTGACATTCGTCTATAAGCAGCTTCAAACAAGTGCCAACCTTGATTTTTAAGCGGCGACAATTTTAAGGAAGATTCTAAAAGACGACCACAAGAAGTATCATCTAATAACTTTTCCAAATAACCTTCATGACGACTCAATAGCAGAAGTAATAAAGGCTTGTCCGGTTGTTCCAATTTATTGAGATCTTCTAACAAGACTTTTAAATCAGCCCCATAACGCTCTGGGTAATCAATAATCAGAAGCGTTCCTGATTGCCCCAAGTCAAAGGACTGGCTTTGGCTAAAATCAGTCACACTGCCTGCAGACCATCCCTGCTTTCGTAAGCGGTCCCCAAGTTCCATCGCTAGGCGTGTTTTGCCCACACCACCTTCACCGTATAGACATTTGACACAAATGCCTTCGCTCTCATTCGCCCACGTCAGTAATTCATGCCATTCTTCATTTTCACGCAGGGGTGAAACGCGGCTACTCCAATGCAATAATGACTCAACCGTTTGTTTGGGAGATTTTTGCCAGGATATGGTTAAAGGCTTTTTGATGATCGGCCTGTCAATACCAGCCCTACCACTAAAAATAATTTTTTCTGCGATAATCTGAGTATGAACAGATGATTTTGGTTGATCAATTTCAATCATCTAAAATATATCACCTACTGTTTTCAATAGCGTGTTAGCAGCACCAGCCAGTCCATCTACTTTAGATACCAGGGTAGTTACAGATGATAAATAATCGCTAATCTTTTTTTTATCTGGCGTTGGGGACTCTACTTGAGTAATAATCTCTTTTACAGATTCGTCTGCCCGCTTAGCAATGTCACCAGCTAAAACCTTATCTTCAATAGATTTACCTAATAAAGACTGGAACTGCTTAAGTGCTTGTAGAAAAGCATTAACACTATTTATATCATTGAAGTTCATAGTATCAGCAATATATTGATTGTTGATGGTAGCATTATCTTGATTTATAGTAACCATTATTCAACCTCTGTTATCTCAATGATGCAATCTTTTTAAATATTAATCTTATAAAAAACTTCCTAACTGTAATAAATCACCACTTTTAATGACAATGCATCTCACCTGTACTTTTATCTTTATGGCAACATTTCCCTGGAGGAGAGCTTTCAAGACAATCGCCTTCATAATAAACGGCATCAATTTCTGTTATTTTTTTTACCACAGGATGAGCAGCTACAACATAGTTGAAAGCAACAATAGACCCTAAAATCATAACTAAGTAGATAAACAACCTTTTCATATAAAATCTCCTATATTCATCAATATTGTACCTATACTCTGAACTCATATATTAACAAGAATACGATTGAACCGCCACTAACATGGTTTACCTCTTCGTACTCCATGAAAGACAAAAAATTGTAAACCTAAAACAGTGACCCTTTTGTCACCAAAGCGAGCAAACCTACAACAACTATAAACCCTCCATTAAACACTACAGAAGACGTAAACCGATGAGCTTGACTGCCCTACTCTCATCCTTGGACAATGAGCTTCTTATCTCTAAGCAAAAGTTGGGATAATGGAACAAAGGTTAATATTGGCGGTATTGAAATTACCGATGAATTTATGGGGAAGTTTCACCGGCAGGGACTTGCTAAGGAATACAATGAAATAGGCATAATCAAACTTCATTTACCGTGAAAACTCCAGCTGTCAAAAGGCAATAGGAAGCCACCACCCAACTTAGGCAAATTGGATGTATTGTAAGCGAGCTTAACTCGTTGACAGGTAAGCCACTGGTTTGACCAGTGTGACTATCAAGGCTTGGCCTTAAGAGGGATGAACCACTAAAAATAGTACGACCACATGCCCAATACTCGTGCATGAGCATTGTATACTTTTGACAAACCTGATTGAAAATAAGACATCTGGCCAAGTGCTGATGGCGGTTAACTCCGTTTTCATGCCCTAGGGTGAACTGCCTACGCGATCATGATGGTTTTCCTAGGGCATTTCATCGCCAGGTCGTGGTGCTTCCCCCTGTTTTTGTGAGGCGAGAATGGCTAGAGCTTCTTCAACATTAGCATGATCGCTACGCTCTTTAAAAAAACGTTTAGCTTTGAGTTCACCCATTTTTTCAGAGATAGCGGCTAGGAAAAATTGATTGAGAGAAACATTATCCTGTTCGGCTATTTGTTTAGCTTCATCCATAAGTGAGTCAGGTAGTCGTAATGAAAATTGGCTCATGATTTATACCTCTTAACTAGCTCTCGCGGCAAAACAGTTTCGATACCAAATGCCTTAGCATTTTTGAAATCTTTGGTATTAAACGTCACTATCGATTTTGAACCGCCATTTACCGCTGCTTCTAGTACATGTTCATCGTTTGGGTCTGAAAGAGAAGGTCGCAATCGATACCAAATACGGATCGGTATTAATTGATTGGCCAAAGACGCCAATATTTTAAGAACCTGCTCTCGATTCAGGTTAAATGCTTCTAGATGATCAGAGCGTGTTAATACCGCTTCGTATTCTAAAAACAAAGCCGTGCTGGAACCAGCTTGTATCCGTCCTTTGATCATTTCTACAAGTAGAAATCGGCTTGCACCCTTCGGAGACCGAAGCGCAGCATCCAAAACACTGCTGTCCATTACAATCATATATGATATTATATATAACTTTTTTTGGAATTCAAACCCCTAGAATAGGTTTATTTATGAGTGACTTAGAAAAATTATTAAACAATCTAAACAAACAGGCTAATGTTCAGCAAGCTGAAATAACCAGGGAAATCGCATCAAAACCACTTAAAAACCAAGCACTTTCTCTAAATATTTTATATCCCAAGCAGCCTTATTTCTCTTGGTTTTTACCCCCAATTTTGCAGTCTTTTCATCTTTTAAAATATTCAATGCAATCCTGCGTAAAACTGAAAAATTTACTGTATGGTGCAAACTACGACTTTCTTATGAACATCAATACCGGCACTTCGTGTAACAATTTGAGATAACATCTTTAGATCCTCGTATTAGTATCAATCAATAACACGAGTACTGGAGAGATTTGAGGTTAATCTATACGGCATAACCGCAAGAGCTTTTTACCGTGCGTCCAATATGAAGAGTATATGAAACATCCGAGGCTGCGCGCCACAAATCTCAGATCTGTTTTCCTGTCAGGGATGAACCACTAAAAATAGTACAACCACATGCCCAATACTCGTGCATGAGCATTGTATACTTTTGACAAACCTGATTGAAAATAAGACATCTGGCCAAGTGCTGAGGGCGGTTAACTCCGTTTTCATGCCCTAGGGTGAACTACCTACACGATCATGATGGTTTTCCTTTAAGAAAGTTGTCTCTATTTATTGCAGCTTGTCTAATTACTTGTATAGTGTGCTCTTTATATTTCTCATTACTAGGATAAAAACCTTTAAATTGATTTACTACACTAACCAATCCAGCTATTATCTGTTCTTTAATTTCAGGAATACAGAAGTCAGTATTATCATACAGACCCTCCAAACCCGGAGAGAAGTATGGTAACTCTGGATAACACTTACCAAATACATTTGTATTATTTTCTATTATGAGGTGACTTACATTTTGAATAACTTCTTCAATACCATCCCTCAAAAAAGATATTGCAGCTTCTTTTATGAATGGATTAGAGCTGTAGAAGACAGATCGAAGTGTGTCAAAAAAACCAGGTGCGCGAAGGACATTAGAGGCAAAAGTGCAACTATTATATTTATATTGATAAATCTTCTCTAAGTCCTCACAACCTTGTAAAAAACCAGGTTGGCTATTAGCAAACTCTCTCATGCTTCTCTCTACACAAAAAAGACGGCCAACGGTCTTCACACTTTCCTGAGTTTGTAAGCCTATTAACTGGTCAACTACTCCCTGTGTGACAAGGTGTGGTAGTCCTGAAAAGAAAAGAGAAGGTATAGGGTCAACATCAACAGGCATAAATGTGTCTTCAAATATTGATCTACATCAGCAGATTCTCGTTATTGGTTGAAATGAGTACTTATAAAATCTGTATACACTTTATTCAAGTGGCTGTAAAAGCTTGTATGCACCAATGGTTGTAAGTGCTTATTCCACACAATACTGTTGCCATTTAAAGCTTTTTTTAATGCTTTCACGAGGTTTTTTGGTTTAGGTGTTTCATCGGATAAGTTATATTCATCTATTTTTTCAAGTAAAAGTCTATGGTATTGTCCATCCGGCTTGTTAAGAGCTTTAATAAAAGGCTGCATTACACTTTGATTTATCCGCTGCCTTGAGTTGATAGCAGCTAAACTTTCTGAATCCAAATACCCACGTCGTCCCCTAGAACCTACTGGTATCAAGCCTCGTGCATTAGCTTCTTGCATTCGCTGGTTAAGTCCTCCTTCCCCAACGCCGAAGGCTCCTACCCGACGCGCATATGCTCTTAGATCACTCCCATCACTCAATTCGTTAAATACCTTATATACTGTTTAGGGATATTAAATTAACCAGAGATGGTATTGCATTATAAATATAAAGTCAATATTTGTAGCTTATAAGCTAATTTCATGAACGACCGCTCCTGGCCGAAAACCGCCTGTCGTGAAGGCGAATATTTCATGATAGGACTTAGTCCCCGCAAGGCCAACTCCACTATTTAGTTGCTGACGAGAAACTCCTTAAGTTTTAATTAATATGACACGAGTACGATCATCACCCGCAGCCGCCTCAATTTCTTGCACAAATGTGTCAGAGTAGGTACTGATTTCATAAAGCTGACCTTCGTGGCGCACTTGCAAGCGGCACAAGTTACCGATTGAATCAGCTCGCTTGCGCATCCAAGGGCTATGAGGCTGCCCTAATTTAAATAAAGAGGCCACTTGCTTTGGCGTATCTCGTACCAACAAGACTAGAACATTATTATGCGGCAAACCAAAGACATCTTGCAAACCATCAGACAGCCGGTTTGGAAACATTGAATTCAATACCAACCCAACTGCTTGCCTGGCCTTATCATGAGAAAAGCTTGCCTTTTGCTTCACTCTTTCGATTGCAGTGAGTACAGCCTGTTGGTCAGTCATTTGTGCCTCATAACGTTTCAAAGTGCTGGACACTTCAGCAACCCACTCAAAAGCCGAACACCCAATAAAAGGGACTTCATAGCCAAAACAACGAATCAGCGTTTGATTCAATGCATCCAGCTTTTGTAATAAAACCGTGTCTTTCTTAAAAGCAAATGTGGGTTTGCTGAGTGTTGACAAGGTACTGCTTTCTGAATATAAATCTACCTCTACAATCAAAGCCGGTAAATCTTGCCCTTTTTTAACAGCCGCTTGGTGTTCTAAGCACTGACATAGTGCACTTTTAAGCGCCTCTAAATTAGAAGCATGCAAGATATTTGGACCTTGTGGTATTTGTACACCAATATAATGACCTTCAACACCTTGACCAGCAATTCTATCTTCTATAGCTTGTGTAGCATTAGCAAAAATGACAGTAGCTCCTTTGTTAGCATAATTAATCTGATGAACCCCTCCCGCATTCACTATAGCTGTATCACCACTGAAAACAATCAAGTGCTCTTTGGAAGCGGCCGCATAGCTACTGGCATCACCAATAGCACTTTTAACTAACAAATTAATTTGATCAGCCGACAGACGGTGCAGCTGCCCTATTTTATGTAACTGTGCTAATAAATAGAAACAGGAATCACCAATATCAAACAACACATCCCCACCCAAACAAGTAGCCCCAATCGCCTCTTCAAGGGTATTGCTTGCCTGGATTTGAGCAATGGCCTGTTGTAAAGATATTTGATGAACATTTTCAGGAGGCTCATGGATAATGCTATTTTCTTGCTTAGATGCACTCAAAACTGATATAAGAGCCGCTGCATCAGCATGCAAGCTGACCTGAGCCGCTGTCAATAAACTAACATGTGTACCTACGATACTGATATTGGCTTGCTGATAAGCTTGCTCTAGCCTCTCTAAGCTATCTTCGTAATGTGCCGCAAATAAAGTATCAACATATGTAGGTTGGCCAAACATAATAATATGCTGATCTTGCGCAATTTGGCTAATCTGCTCAGCAGGCAATAACCCATGATAATTTTGTTCAACTCGATCTGCCAAAGGCGCATTGTAAACTGTACAACCTTTGGCTTGCAATGCAGCAATTAGCCCTTCACACCCCGCTGTAAAAGGATGACTGATAATAACAGCTGGCTTTTTAGAGCTTTTATCAATCTGCAAACTAAGGTAATCAATCAAGGCTTGAGTGTGCCGTTGTCTGAGTTCCTCCGATATTCGCTCAGGTTCCAATAAATCCACTTGCACACCCTCTGCACTAATACGAACATTATTAATACCATTGGCACAAGCAGGACAAGGTTTATTTGCCATAATCTGTTCAAGACTGGGCAATTGACTGGCATCTATCTCCAATTGATCAGAAAAGGCGCTCACATAATGATGCAAACCTGCAATGATTCGATCAATAGTGTCTAGATCTGCATGAGCTCCTAACAAACGTAACCCTACTTTAGAAGAGCCTTGATCAGTCTGTACAGTAATGGGCAAGGGCACAATATGGGTATGGTAAGCAAAGTGTGCGACCAAGCCAGCAGCATTCTCAACAGTATTTCCAGGCCTAAATCCTTGACGCTCTAAAATCTGCTTTACACAAGCAGGCAACAACAAACCTTTGTTAATTAATTTATCAAAGGTACTGGTAAAAATGAAAAAAGGATGAGGCCGAGCTTGCTCTGAAACCAATTCCATTTGTTGGCAAGCGGTATGCAAATACTGCATTCTACTTTCATAAAAGTCAGATGTTTCATTCAATTCATCATCACTGAGTGTCATCAAAGCTTGTACCCCTACTGAAGCCGTAATAGAACTATCCAATGTAAGACTGGTCAGCACATTAGGCAATACTTGATTAAGGCTATCAGAACGGGTGATTAAAGCGCCTGAACGATATTTTGGCAAACCGGGCGATTTTGAAATAGATCCGGCAATGGCCAATTTTTCTGTACTCTTAAAGTACACTTCAGGTCGATGCCTGTCTTTTTCTGGTAAACAATAAAAATACGCATGATCAATTAAGAGATCCACTTCATAAGATTCTATAATTTTAGCTAAGGCTGCTAAATATTCTTGACTTGCAACACCACAAGGATTACCAGGATTTGCAAAAATAAAGGCCATGTGTTGACTTTTCTCTCTTAGCTTCAAGCACAAACTCTCTAAATAGTTAAGGTCGGTTAAACCTTCTTTATTGATGGGAACGGTCTCAATGTCATCTTGTGATAAATTAAACAAACCCAATTGCAGTGCATATATCGGGTAAGTTGGGGCTGTTAAGATAAAGGTAAGCTCTTCTGGGTACAGAGTTTTGATTGCAGTGATCCACGCCATCGCTGCTTGTGTTCCTCCAGCGGTAATGTGTACCCCTTCAACTTGATAGGGATTTTGCAAGCATGCTTCTTTTATATCAAGTGCTTGAGCAACTTTTTTATTACAAGCATCCGCAATGTCCTTTCTTGCATGTAAAGGTCCACTGGCTGGGCCATAGACTTGGGTAGACTCACGGGCCATTAGGTCTGACATTTTATTTAACACAGCCGATGAAGGCGCTTTTGCGGGGTTACCGATTGTAGCATTGATGAGGTTTGGTATCTCTCCACTTAAAGCCCCGTAAAAATCTTCGATTTCTGTAAAGCCCATTTGCTGCTCTACAGAGACAAGCTCCTGGCCATTTTCAGTATTAATCTTAGACAGCGAACATAGAGCAGAAGATCTACTTCGGTCGTTACTAGCAGCAAAACTATGACTTTTCATCGTATCCTTGGGTATGATAGCTCGCCCTTTTTTGATCAAACTAGGTATAACTGCAGGAAAGACATGAGCTTTACTAGGACTAGGTCTTGCACCATAAGTTTTTTTGAAACGTAAGCTGACAACATACATATTACTAGGTAACATTTTTTATTCCTTAAATAAATAGTCTTGTTATGGTTTACTTTGCTCAAGTATATACATAATAAATACACCAACGCAAATCCAATCAAGAGCGCTTAAGGATGGATGCCAATCACCCAAAAGTAGCCCAGTATGGGCCACTTTGGCGTAACAAAAAAACAATCAAGTCAACTTGCGTAAGTTCTTGGAAAAACGTCTAGGAACGTGATATTCCACATCACTGTAAACTTTGCAGGCCTGCAATAAAAGCAGCGTAATACAAAGGCCACACTTGATCTTGATTTTGTAAATTACCCCCCACTGTTCCAACTAACTTCAAAGTTTTATCAGGCTGATATTTCTCCTTATAAACCTTAAGACTCTTTGCCATGGTGCGCTTTCCACTTTTAACCTCAACCGGCATAATAGCACCCGAATTTAATTTAATTAAAAATTCAATTTCAGAGTTACGTTCACTCCAATAATAACTGGGCTTCCCCATACACGCGCTTAATTCAGTTTGCACAAAATTTTCTGCAATAAAACCTTTTTCTATCATTTTTTGCTGCATTTGTTCTTGGTAACCAATATCTAACAAGTGCCCAAGCAAACCTATATCAAAAAAATACAGCTTAAATAAGTTTTTTGCAGCTAACGCCTTTAAAGGAGAACGAGGCTGACAATTAATCAGCTTATTTTTTATCGCAAGCTTAGATTTACACAACCAATCAATAGGTGTGCTTAATTCCTGGTAACGATTTTTTTTAGGTATAACGCCTTTAAATTTATAACGCTTAACGGAATCATCAACAGAACATGCCAATTGAATCGGAATATTATGAAAAACAGATTCAATATGCATAGCATCTGCTTTACCGGAATATTTGCCAAAATCTCGATGATAGCCCTCAATTAAATTTTGATGAATACGAGTAACAGTATTACAACGGTAATGAATACCTTCTGATTTAAGCTGAAACCAAGCATTCACCGCTTCAGGCATACCACCCACAAAATAATAATCCAACAAATGTTGCCATAATCGTTGATGCACAGCTATCAACCTTGATTGCTTTTGAAAGTTTTCTAATAAATCTTCTTCTTCAGAAGCCATTAAAAATTCTTCAAAATGCATTGGATACATATCTAAAAGCTGAATTTTCCCAACAGGAAATGACTCTAGCAGACCGATATTTGAGCCACTGGCACACACAAAAACATCAGCACGTAACTCACTAAAATATTTAAGCGAATCAACAGCCCTTTGACACTCTCCAATTTCATCAAAAAAAATAAGATCTTGGCGTGTATCAATGTCTTCACCCAAAAACAAACTCAAATTTTTCAGTAAAGCTTCTGGTTCGAGCGTCCCTATAAATAATTCATGCAAGGTTGGTTTAAGACGAAAATCAAAAGTGTGAACTCTACGAAAATACCTTGGGCCAAACAACTTTTCGATCGCCCAGGTTTTTCCTGTTTGCCTAGCACCATCCAATAATAAAGGCTTACGCTCAGACTGCTTTTTCCATTCAATCATTTTCTGAATTATTTTTCGTTCCATAAAAAAGCATTTTACTACATTTTTTACTTGCAAAAAATGTAAATTTATACATTTTTTGCAAGTAAAAAATGTATTTATTTGTTTTTCATGGGTATTTTATTGATAAGAGTATTGAACAAAACAGAATATTTTTTAATCATTCTGTTATATAAGATAAGGATTTCAGAGTTGCATAATGACGTATAGACATCATTATGCAACTCTGAAAAATTCATTGCAGTTAAACATTAAAATATAACATTAACAACCATGACGTCTTGGTAAGAAACGATTTTGCGGTTCAATTAAGACATCCCCATTAGTTGGCCAAACAATTTGGTTGCCAGCATACACACCGGTAGGGGCACCCGCAGCCGTGCCTGCAGGCGAACCGCCATAGGCTTGTCCATCCCAATGGTAAAAGGCCGACACATAACTGGTACAAGAAGCAGCTCCTGCTTCACAAGCCCGAGTTAAATCATAAGGCAACTCAAGCTCCACATAACCACAGCCTCTTTTGTTTGTCATCAGTACATTAGGCAAACCTCCTAAAGGAATCCCATATCCAGTTTCATCGGCTGTTAGAGGAGCGGCTGCCCCCACCTCCCAAAGCGTATAAAGTCCATTTGGAAAAGCCCCTCTAATTGTCACTTTAATTTTTGAATGACCATTTGGTTTATGCACCACAGTCAACTTACCGCTGATTCTTTCCCAATCTCCAACAGTAGGGTTAACATTAGTTACTTTAGAACGATACACCGATGGTATGGTAGAAGCACTGGAAAAAGGCTGAGGGATAATACGATCATCCACCGCTGTAAACCCAATATAATTACTGCCAATATCCCCTAAAGGCCTATTTAAAACATTAGGATCAATGGTTCCTGTTGGGTTAAAAAAATCAAAGAAAGAACGCGTGGTTGCCACTAAGAGACTGCGATCAGTTTGCGCTGTTATAGTCCCAGCATTACTAGCTCCTGGTACAAACACACCAATTTCCTCAATCGGTGAAGCTACTTGAAACCAAGGAACTAAAGGCGAAACCGCACTATAATCAGCTATGGGCTCACCATTATAACCATTAATACCATGAGCCACATAACCTGGAATAACTTCCACTTGCCTTGACGATTGATCAGCTTGGCTGTAAACCGGTAAACTCATTACCGGCAATAAAGTGGCAAATAAAATTTTACGTAACATCGCTACTAAACTCCTTTTCTCTGTGAATATCCAATAACAAACATGCATATATGAGCCTTTAGAAATTGCTATAAAAACTCGCTTGGCAGTATAAAACCTTAAAACTAAGCAAACAACTGTTAATATTACACATTATACTTCTTTAGTTTTAAATATTTATTTCTAATCCGTTGTGACAATCTAACACTCGAATTCAGTTAAACATAAAACTTAACTTACTTACATACTTATTTTTCATCTTAGGAGCAAAGTCATGGAGACAATGAACACAGCACAACAACAGAAAAACAATGTTATTAATAATATGAGTTTGAATCAAGAAAACTTCAACAATCGTCATAAATTACTTAAACAAAAGGGACAACCTGATATTTTCAGTAAAGCTTATCAATTTATTCAGGTTGAAATTGCAAAACAATCCAATTGCTACCCTTATTATAAAACGATTGACCAAAACGAAGGCCCTGTAGCAATCATCGATGGCAAAGAATGTGTGATGCTAGGTTCCAACAATTATCTGGGATTGACCATACATCCAGAAGTCAGAAAAGCTGCTGTTGAGGCCATTGAAAAATACGGCACCAGCTTAACCGGTTCTAGATTGTTAAATGGAACTCATATCTTACATGAACAATTAGAAAACAAACTGGCAGAGTTTTTAGGCAAAGAAGACGCTTTAGTTTTTACAACAGGCTATCAAGCTAACCTAGGTTTAATCTCAGCACTGGTTGGCAAATATGATACTTTAATCATGGATAAAATGAACCATGCCAGTATTTATGATGGATCAAAATTGGCCAAAGGTAATTGCATTACTTTTGAACATAACGACATGATGGATCTAGAAATTAAGCTAAACGGCTTGCCCGAAAATACCGGAAAATTGATTATCATTGATGGTCTCTTTAGCATGGAAGGCGACATCTGCCCTCTTCCTGAAATTGTCCGTCTAGCCAAAAAATATAACGCCCGCGTAGCCGTTGATGATGCTCATGCCGTCGGTATCCTAGGAGAATGTGGCAAAGGAACAAGTCATCATTACGGCCTAGAAAAGGAAATCGATCTTGTTGTAGGTACTTTTAGCAAAACCCTAGCTTCTGTTGGTGGCTTTGTTGCAGGCGAGAAAAAAGTGGTAGAACTCATCAAGCATTTTGGTCGTTCTGTCGTCTTTTCTGCAAGCTTACCACCAGCTAGCGCCGCTGCTGCACTCAAAGCCTTAGAAATCATGCAACGAGAGCCCGATCGAGTCGAACGAGTGAATATGAACGCAGATTATATGAGAGAAAGATTAGTCAACTTAGGCTATGATGTCGGTGTTTCAGAAACACCCGTAATTCCTATTATGATTGGCAATGAAATCACCACATTACAAATGTGGAAAGAATTGCTAAATGAAGGTGTATACGTAAACTGTGTTTTACATCCCGCTGTTCCTCGTGATGAGTCTTTATTAAGAACCAGCTATACCTCTGAACACACTCGTGATCACTTAGACAAAGCCTTAAAGGTCTTTGAGCGCTTAAAGAAAAAATATCGTATTTAATCTGACAAATGCTAAAAAAAATGTTTAAGGAACTGTAAGATGAAACAAAGGATACAAAACCGCACTCCAGCAAGTGATCAACTTACATTTGCATCATTAGATGAAGCCATACGTACCCGTGGTCAAACTTCTTATGCACACCAGAAAACGACAAACGGATGGCAAACAATCAGCTGGCAAATGCTTCGTTGCAACTACTTAGCAGTTGCCAGCTTTTTACAAACTCTCGTCAGCGACCATTCTAACCCTGTGGTAGGCATCGCATGCAGTACCCGCTACGAATGGAATATATGTGATTTTGCCATATTAGCTATAGGAGGCATTACCGTAGGATTTTACAATAATGATCGTGATGAAATTTTTCAGCACATCCTCTCAAATGCTAAACCAAGCATTTTGATTGTCGAAAATGAAAATACACTCAATCGTATCCAAAAGATTTGCTCAACATGGGGACACAGTTCCCCAGTCATTTTGATTGATGGTACAGCTGAATTGGCCAACAAAACCAACAAAAATATCTTTTATTTAAAAACAATACTCGAGCAAACTTTTACACGTGAGGCCATACATGCCGTTGAAAACAGTATCTCCTCACTCACTGAAAAAACCATAGCCTCTTATATTTATACTTCAGGCACTTCTGGTTTACCTAAAGCAGCTGTATTGACACATGGCAACTTATTCTACACAGCCAATGTCTACACACGTTACTACCCTATTTCTCAAGAGGATTCAGCTTTAACTTTTCTACCCTTTTCACACGTTTTTGCACGCGTCATGTACTACAGCAGTATACAATGGGGCATGCAACATTACTATGTGAGATCGGTTGAAGAGTTAATTTCAAGTTTTGCGCAAGTCAACCCAAGCCTGGGTTTGGTTGTACCACGCTTGCTAGAAAAAGTACATAATAAAATTATCTATCACAGTAACCAATCAAACAGCCTTTCCAAAATAATCTTTAAGTACTCTGTTGCAATAGGGCATCGCTATTATGTACAAGGTAAAAAAGATCTTTTCACCCAAGTTTCATTAAAAGTAGCCAAAATGCTCGTGCTCGACAAAATAAGAAATCTCTTCGGCAAAAACTTAAGATTTTTAGGTTCTGGAGGAGGCCATTTATCAAAATCTATTGTCGAGTTCTTTTTGCAGTTTGGTATCCCTATCTATCAAGGCTATGCAACAACAGAATCTGGAGGCCTGGGTGTGTTCAACCATCCCTCTTGCTACAGACTAGAAGGTGTTGGGCTACCGGTTAAAGAAGTTAACGTGAAATTAGCTCAAGACCAAGAAATTTTAATAAAATCTGCAGCTGTTTTCCAAGGTTATTTGCACGACACAAAAGCCACTGAAGAAACGTTAAAAAACGGCTGGCTACATACAGGTGATACCGGACAATACGATGAAACGGGCAACCTGTTCATTATCGGACGTAAAAAAGATCTATTAATCACTGCCTATGGAAAAAATATCGCACCCACCTGGATAGAAGAAAAACTACTCTCTAGCCACAAAATAGAAGACGCTGTGATCTATGGCCATAACAAACCGTATTTAGTCGCTTTGATCGTGCCTGCAGAAGAACTGTTACAGGAAGATGATAATGATATTTTTCCAAAAAAAATCTATCATTGCATCAGCAAAGAGATAGACCGCATCAATCAATCACTGTCTCAGCATGAAAAAATAAAACGCTTCGATCTGATCAAAGCGTTTGATATTGAATCAGGTACAATGACTGCAACGTTTAAAAAGCGTCGAACAATCATTCATCAAAAATACAAAAATTGCTTTGACCAATTGTATCAAGAATCAGTCCCTTTACACAACACCATAAACATGGTAACAACACATTAAATCACATGTAAAAAATTTAGGAGAGTAAGACCGTGTATAAAATTTTTAAAGCTTTATATTTTATAGGATTTCTTTTTCAGTTTATCACTATTGCAGCTATGTTAACGCTTGCCTCTATACCAGGATACTTTTTCCTAGAATCTATATGGCAAACTGAACAACCCATTCAGTCATTATTTTATCTATTTTTAGTGGCTTTATTATCATTGACCCTATTTATGTTTGTCTGCGTTGCTTTTGTACGAGTGATTAACCTTATACTGCCGATCAAACAAGGACGATCAAGCGTTTATGGAACACAAATGATGGTTTGGGCTGTACAATACATGCTAATGAATTTTATGAATACCTGGTTCTTACCTGTATTTCGCACAACCCCTTTAATGAACCTTTTCTATCGTTTTATGGGTGCAAAAATAGGTAATAATGTTTTCTTTAACTCTTCGTTTATTTATGAACCTCAATTTTTAGAAATTGGAGATAACAGCCGAGTAGGAGAAAACGCAATTGTAGTCCCACATACAACAGAAGGTAAAGAATTTATATGCAAAAAAATAAAAATTGGTAAAAACGTCACAATTGGACAATACGCACAAATTTTGCCGGGAGCTGTCATCGGAGATAATGTTATCATCGCCGCAGGTGCCATTGTTCCTAAAGATAAAGTTATTCAAGACAAAACTATTTATGGTGGAAACCCAATACAATTACTTAAAAACGTAGCCTGATTGAAGCAGTTTAAATTAAAGGAACAATCCCAATGGAAGCACTTAGCATTATTTCAGTGAAAAAAAACCAGCATTGGCAAGACTTTTTCGAATTGCCCAAAACACTTTATCGACAAGATCCAGTTCATGTCCCTGAGCTACGTTTAGTTATCGAGGAAGAACTCAATACTAAAAAAAACCCAGTTTTTAAATTTTGCCAACACCAAGCTTTTTTACTAAAAAAAGGTAAAACGATATTAGGCAGGGCTGTTGCTATTATAAACCCTAGAATGAGCCAAGCAATGCAACAAGATATTGGTTTAATTGGCTATTTTGAATGCATCAATGATGATGAAGCAGCCAAACAGCTCATTGATCAATGTGCAAATTGGTGCGCTGATCAAGGCGCCCAAAAAGTTTTAGGGAATATTAACTTTTCATTAAATTATCAAACAGGCTTACTGACAGAAGGTTTTAATCAACCTCACACTTTTCTCATGCCTCATCACCCCTCTTTTTATGGCACATTATTTAATTGTGCTGGCTTTGGCATTGAAAAGCGTCTGTTCGCCTATAAAGTAGACTTACAAAAAAATAAAGAAATTCCACACAGCCTTATAGAAAGAGCCAGAAAACTACTAGATGAAGGTTTTATCGTTAGATCCATGCAACAAGAAGACTTAATTCCTTGTTTTGAAGATTACAATTCTTCTTGGAATGATAATTATGGACACACTTCTTTCACACACGAAGAGCTGGAACACTTGTTAAAAATGATGCGCTTGTTGGTAGATTATCGTTTTTGTTTCGTTGTAGAAAAAGCGGGTAAGCTTGCAGGTTATCTCTTTACATTCCCTGATTTTAATGAAACGCTACATAACTGGCAAGGGCGACTCAACCCAGTTAAACTATTACGCTTTGGCTGGAAATATAAAGTACGACGCTCGGTTGTAGGGCTAAAAACTGCGATCATTGGCATTACACCTGATTTTCGAGGCCAGCAACTGACTGCCCTATTGAATCACGCACTGCTGGTTAATGCAAAATTAAATAATTGTCAATACATAGAGCGCTCTTGGATTTTAGAAGATAATATAGCTTCTATTAAACAAGCCACCCGAATGGGCGGAAAACACTATAAAACTTATACAATTTATGGTAAAACTATCCGCCCTTAACAAGCCCTAAGAGTATGCATGGAGTCAGCAAAATGAAATGGGTAAAAAGAACAGCACATCGCTATTTGCCATTAGATTTTTACGGTCGTGCTATTGCGATGACAGGTGAAGCCTCTGTTATTTTAAACAAAGTAAAAGATATCGCCTCCTTTTCTGCTACTGATTGGGTGCCCATCTGGGTAGAAGAGGCCGATAAATGGGAACAACGGGCCTATTTTAATGCCAACAATCTTACTGATGAGTTACGAGCTTTACGTAAAGCCTTGGCCTATTATTCATTAGCCGTCTACCCATGGCTTATGGATGACGATCGTATAGCAATCTATGAAAAAGTTAAAAAGTTATATAAGCGTGTTAGCGAGCTGAGTGGCGCACCTGTAGAACAACTGGATATTCCTTTTGAAGGACATATTTTAAAAGCCTACTTACGACGTGCTAAAGGATTATACAACCCTACCCTGCCTGTCATTTTTTTTATTAGAGGCTTAGATTCAACCAAAGAAGTCTCCTATTGGGATGAATCTATGATTTTAGACCAAGGATACGCCATTATTTCTATTGACTTTCCTGGTATGGGTGAAAACACCTGTCCAATGCAAACTGATTCAGAAAAAATTTTTCAAGCGGTCATTAATGCTCTGGCGGACCCTAAACTTTATGCCAATAAAAAAATCGAGACAGACCGTATCGTTACCTGGGGATTAGGCTTTGGAGGTTATTGGGCTTACAAACTGGCCGCCATAGATTCCAGAATCAAAGCAGCCATCAATATTGGTGGGCCGGTGCACCATGCTTTTTCACCCTCAATATTCAACTATTTAAAGCGTTTTAAAGAAATTTCTTTCTTAAAGTCCGTTTCTAAAGCAGCTTTAGGTCCAAACTTTAAGGGCTCTGTCACTCAGTTTGCCAAACAACTTTCTTTAATTAAAAATGGAGTTTTAACCGGCATCACAGCACCCTTATTGTATGTCAACGGTACTTCTGACTTGGCCGTCCCAAGCGCAGAAGGCAACATTGTTAAACATAAAAAAAATGACTCAAAAATGGACAGGCAAGTCCTCATGTTTGCCAATGAAGGCCATCTTGCAATTGATATCTTAGATGAAGTTGTTTTACCTCACTGTCTACAATGGATCACACAAAAAGTAGATTTAGCAAAAATAAAATTTTCGAGCTGTTATTACCATTAATAATTAATTTTTTGATTCAAATGATTTAAGGAAGTTTCAAATGAAGACTTATCTCAATTTTATTGTGAACAACCCTAAGCTTGTATTAACATTGGTACTGTTATTAACTCTCATGCTAGGCTCTGGCTTAACACGCTTAGAAATCAATAACAACCAAGAGTCAGATTTACCAGAGGATGATGAAATAGTACAAACAAACAAGCGCTTAGAAGCTGTTTTTGGAGATAAAGCGGTTTTAATGATAGGCCTTGAACACCCTGAATCTATTTATAACCTCAATACCTTACAAAAAGTCCAAGCTTTGTCTGAAGAAATTAAATCTATTCCCTTTGTAATCGATGATGAAGTCACCAGTTTATCCACCTTTAACAACCTAAAAGCAAGGGACTGGGGATTAGAAAGAGCGCCGTTTTTAAAAAAAATACCTCAAAACCAAAAAGACTTAACACAATTACGCCAGGATGTTGAAGCCAGTGAAGAAGTCAGTGGCCGCCTGGTATCTAAAGACAACACATTTACGGTCGTTATAGCCAATATTGAGGAGAATTTTGATCAGGCCACAGTCGCTAATGCTGTCTTTGAACTGGTCGAACGTTTTCAAGGTCCAGAAAAAATTTACGTGGTCGGTGATGCCATACAAGCACAAGAAATTGATGGCGGTATTCAACAAGATGTCAGCGTTTTATTACCAACTGCTTTAGGTCTCATTGTAATTTGTTTTTTCCTTTGTTTGAGAACACTCAGAGGAGTCTTATTACCCTTCTCTTTGGTTTTACTCAGCATCCTATGGACGATGGGTTCTATGGGCTGGCTTGGTCTACCTGTCACCGTTGTCTCCTCTGCGCTGCCTGCCCTCATGGTGGCTGTCGCCAGTTCCTACGGTATTCACGTGATGTTGCACTATTATGATTCTGTAGAGTCTCGTGAAAGCCGTCAACAAATTGTAGCCACAGCATTAGAAAAAGTAGCACCGGCCGTATTGATGACAGGTATCACCTCTGTCATTGGCGCCATGACTTTAGTTATTTTTAAAGTCAGCTCCATTCAGGAGTTTGGATTTGCAACTTCCATTGGCATTTTATCAGCAACCTGCCTTTCTTTAACCTTCATCCCAGCTGTATTAATGCTACTTAAAGAAAAAAAAGCAAAACACTCTGAAATGCTAGACAGCAAACTCGACCAAGCGCTAGAAAGCATGACCTTATGGGTTTACACACATAAAGTAAAAACACTGGTAATCGCATTTTCATGCTTGTCATTACTGGCTTTCTTTGGTTTAAACTCCTTGCGAGTTGGGCAAGATTTTGTTAAATACTTTGATGAAGACCACCGCCTACGTATAGCTTTTGAAAAATTCAACAATAAATTAGGTGGCGCCCGTTACATGGATGTGATGTTGGTGGGTGATGAGCCTAATACAATGGAGCAACCGGAACTATTGAAAGTCGTTGAAGCCTTTCAAGATTATGCTGAAGCCATGCCAGAAGTTGGCTACACCAACTCTTTTGCAGATGTCATCTCAAGCATCAACTCAGCACTGCACGATAACAAACCAGAAAAACGAAAGATTCCAAATACTGAAGAAGAAATAGCACAGTACTTACTACTGTACTCTATGTCTGGAGATCCTAGCAGCCAAAGTGATTTAGTTGACTATGACCATCAAAGAGTTAAAATCAGAATCATGCTTACCACATCTGAGCAAGATGACCATAAGCGACTCTTAGAAAACTTCAAAAATTGGACCCAAACCCATGTGCCAGATACAGTCAAAGTTGAATTTGGCGGAGAAGTTTTATTCTGGTTGGCACAAATTCGCTACATTGTACTGGGTAAAGTTCAAAATATTATACTCTCCGCGTTGGCCGTTCTCATTTTCTGCAGTTTAATATTTAAATCTCTAACAGGCGGCCTGCTCAGTATATTACCTTTAACTGTATCAACCATTTTAACTTTATCCTTTATGGGAATTTTAGGCTTGCGTTTAGACGTTGGCACAGCCATCATCACCGCTATTGGTGTCGGCATCGGTGTAGATTTTTCATTACACTATTTAAAGCGCCTCATTGCCATTGCTACAAACGCAGCTAACCAAATAGCTTTATCAACTGCTATGATTTTAACAGCTAAAACTTCAGGAAAAGCGATTATTTTTGACACAATCTCTAACGTAGCTGGTTTTTCAGTATTTATTTTATCTGGCTTTCAACCTTTGCAATTTTTTGGTTGGTTAATATCATTAATGATGATCAGCTCAGCCCTTGGCGCTATTTTATTATTTCCACCAGTTATTGCATTATTTGCTCGTAAATTTATCTACAGCCAAAGCATAAAGCCAACACAAGCATCGACTGATACTCATCTAAAAAACAAAAACCTAAAGGCTTCTACTGTCAATTAAATATTGTTAATTAAACCTAAGGAGGTGTCCCAGAATAAAGTTTACAAGCTTTGCTCCTGAACTCGCTGCGCTCAGACATGCACCCGCTCACATTGTAAACTTTATTCTGGGACACCTCCTAACTCATTTTCAAAAGGAAATAAATTCATGTTTACATATAAAACTGTCTTTTTAAATACGATCATCATCATACTAACACAACTGATTTGTATTGTTTCAGCCAGTGCAGAGAGCAAGCTCAGCGCTTATAAAATTATGCAGCTAAACGACAAGCAAAGAAAAGTCGCCGATGAGAAAGTTAAAGTTGATATGCAGCTAGTCAATAAAAAAGGTAAAGTAAAAAAACGAGTGATTCAAATCACAACACAAACAGATACTGCTGATCTGCAAAAATCTATGGTTCGCTTTCTAGAACCTAGAAGTGTCAAAGGCACAGGACTGTTAACCATAGAATACACAGACCGTGCAGACGATCAATGGCTGTATCTACCTGCATTGAAACGGTCTCGCAGAATCTCTCCTGCTGATCAATCTGACAGTTTTATGGGTACCGATTTTGCTTTTGAAGACTTGCGTGCTGAAGATTTAGAAAGTTTTAATTACGAGTTAAAAGGTGAAGAAAATATTGAAGGCGTTTCTTGCTACATCATACAAGCACTGCCAAAAACAAAAGAAAAACAAGCAGAGAGTGGCTATACCAAACGCTTACTTTGGATCAGAAAATCTGATTATATTGCAGCTAAAATTGACTATTTTGAGAACGATGAGCTCTTAAAAACTTTTACCGCAACCAACATAAAATCCGTTGCGCCTAATATATTTCGTGCCCATGAAACAAAAATGCACGATATTAAAACTCAACACAAAACCCTCTTAAGTTACGGTACATTCACCATCAACAAAGGATTACAAAAGAACCTATTTACAGTTAGAGTATTGGAGAATTATTAGTGCTATTTCAAACTCATACAAAGCTGCTTTGTTTGTTTTTCGCTGCAATACTATCAAGTGGCTCTGCTAATACAGAAGATTTTTTTGCATCTGGCAAACTCGAATACATAGGCCTTGGCTACTCAGAAGAGCTTTTGGACGAGCATGACGAACATCAATTTTCCATTGATTTAACGCTTGAACAAAGCATCAGAGACTCTTCCCAGATATTGATCAATGCCCGTATTCGCGAAGACCTCAATGCAAACTCAAGAGACATGCATCGAGTGCAAGAAGCTTATTGGGAAACTAACACACAACAGTGGAGCCTAAAAGTTGGACGTCAAATATTTGCTTGGGGAAAATCAGACATTGTAAACCCTACAGATTACTTAGCACCACGCAGTTATATTGACCTACTCGACGATGAAGACGAAGAATTGGGCACAGCTGCTTTGAGCGTACGCTATTATCACGATCGCTGGGATTTGGAAACTATTATAGCCCCTCACTACCAAGCCAGCTTACTGCCAAGCCTAGGTGACCGTTGGTTCTCATCACTGCCTGATGAAATTTTTGTACCAGCCCTTGCACAAAATCTTGCAGCCCAATATCAATTTACAGGCGTTAATAAGCCAGGTTCATCGCTATCAAACGTTCAATACGCATTGCGTTTTTCTCAGCAACGACCGGGTTGGGATTATTCTATCAGTTATTTTGATGGTTATAATGACCTACCTTACACTCAAACTGAAATCATTCCCATCAATACACAAAATGTTTTAGTTCAAGTTAATCAAAATGTTAATCATTTACGTGTCATAGGAGGTGATTTTTCCACTACCTTAGGAGAAAACATTATCAGGGCAGAAGCAGCTTATTTTCACACCAAAGACAGCGGTGGAAACAACGCAACTATTGATGACCCTTACTTTCATTATGTTTTAGGCACAGATTTTACCTGGGATGAGATTTTTTTTGGCGAGGATTTATTCGTTTTATTAGAGTGGAGCCACCAAATTCCAAAAACAGACATCGACTATGAAATTAATCAGCTAGACCATGTGTTTCATCGTTCATTATTCATTAGAACAAGTGTCGAGTTAGAAAATGACTGGATTCTTGAAAGTGATTTTGCTTATGATTTTGCAGGAGATGGCGTGTTTGTCAACCTGACTGGTGCTTATCCCATCACCGACAACAGCTTAATAGAGCTAAGCCTTGAACTGCCTTTAGGACCTACCGATTCTTTCTTTGGCTCATATAAAGACAATAAAGCCTTACGAATACGCTTTGAGTTTGACTTTGATTTATACCCATTCTTAGAATAACTACTAGTTGCAGGTTTTGATTACCTCCAAATTTGTCTAAAAACTCTGTTTTTATAAAGTGTTGAATTATTTAGGAGGTGTCCCAGAATAAAGTTTACAAGCTTCGCTCCTGAACTCGCTGCGCTCAGACATGCATCCGCTCACATTGTAAACTTTATTCTGGGAC
>JANQJO010000022.1 GCA_028281605.1 Pseudomonadales bacterium | reverse complement strand
ACGCACTGCTGGAGCGGCGACAGGAAGAAGCTGAAAACAGAAAATTGGCCAAAATATAATCATAAAAAATGATCAGGTCATTTTCTTATAGCTATAATTTAATGTTAAAATTATTTTGTGAGCGTTCCATACTAATGTATTAATAAAGTGAAGATAGAAGTTTTCCTCAAAGGCCTCCTGAAAAAATTAATCTAGCCACGTAAGAAGGTTCTAACTCAACATTAAAAAATATACCAAAACCATACCTATCGAACGATAAAGAGTTTTAAAATCAATGCATTATTATAAAACACAGGCAAGCTAATCAATCATCGACCTGTAAACACATCAATAGTCTCATTAACGAAAGTGCATGATTTGTTAAAACAAAATCGTTATACTGAAACCAAATTTACACATAATAACGTGCTGTAACCAAGATCATTATAATAACAACAATTGCTAATGCTCACTTATGCACATTTATACCTTTGGAACAGCAAGCCTACGCTGGCTTGTCATAGGCTGTGGATTCTGCCTTTTAGTGGCATGTGGTAGTAATACAAATATAGGCAATGGTTCCACAAACGATAATCCAACGGGGAGCGGCAATGCTGCCTCTGGATGCATTCCACTGGAATTGGGTTTGAATGATATTGTTTTTAGTTTTTTCGACGCGAACCTGGACAGCACGCCTGATTTTTCTGTTGAATTAACCTTTATGTTCGACGGTGAAAGAAAGCTGTATTTCAGCCCACAAATTCCCTTAGAACAATTCAGCGCAACAGAACAAGCACCTAACGCCCAGTTGTCTATAGAGCAAGCTGGCAATATTACGCTAGATGACTTCAGCAGCGGTAACGTACCCTTTGAGGTTATTGCTGAGAACTATATTTTTGATGGCGAAGCTTTTTTTGAATTTTTGCTGGCAGGAGGCAATTTAGGAGACCTACGCGAAGCTTTAGAAAACGGCAGCACAATCCCAAACACAGAATGTTCTACAACTGAAATTCCCGGAACGCTTGATCCAAGTAACCCTGTATCTAATACACCTGAACCCATACCTGGAGAGGATCTCGTTAACCAATTAATCAATGGGAATAACTCAAACAATGGTTCTTTACCAAACAATACTTCATTGCCTTTGTTTCCACCAGATACCAATCAAGCACCTAATACTCTACCTTCCATCAGTGCTTTACCCTTAAACCCGATCAATAACGGGCAAGCCAATGATAATAGTAGCAGTTTTTTTGAACCTTCTGTGCTACTACCACTTTTCCCTCTACAAGCTCGGATGACACCTATTCCTACCAATACACCCCCACCCTTGTTTCCCAATTTAAGCTCAAACCCAGGCAGCACAACAGGCTTACCCATTATCGAAGCACCACCTCCTTTACCAGGTTTTGGCAGCTCCAATCCGAATAACCTCAACAGTTCCTTTTCCCCAATAGAGCTGCCTCCATCTCTGCCTAGCTTCAGCGGGTCTATTCCTACGAACGTACCATTTCCACTTTTTCCTGGAGACAGCACAAACTCGACTGAACCCAACCCAACAGACTCTCTAGACCCATTTGACCCATTTGACCCATTTGACCCCAACAATCCTCAAAATGAGCAATGCCCAATAGAACCCGAGGCCCCTACAGACCTGCCACCTGGTTTACTCAAAGGACGTATTTGTGATGCGAACTAGCCCCCTTATTACTTTATTTTTTCACGCCACTCAAGCGATATAATACCTTTTCCAATTAAATCTAGCTCACATACGTTGTACACTCTTGTATAATGTGTATAGCGTAAAGAGTACACTTGATCAGACGTCAAGTTTTTGGCTTGCTCCATTGTAATTTTTCCTGCAATGATATAAGGTAACAAGCTCTTCATACAGCCAGGAGAGTCAAATAAGCTAGAGAAATCTTTTCGACATAATTCATGTAGTGTTAAATAGTTATGTAGTACTAGATCCACCATTTCTGGCATAAATCTCCCCCCCTCCCAAAAAACACTATTAGTATTAGTAGAAGGTATCACATTAAAACCATAAGTTGTCAGATTAAAACGAGTTAAGACCGAGAGCTTAGCCAACAGTCTCTGAATGAAAGAGTACAGGGAAGTATCACCTAAATGAGAAAGAACTTCTCGCACACTAAACCTTTCTGACAAAATCAAACCAGACAGGAGTGACAAGTTATGACTAGATTCTACCTTTTTAGCATCTTCCACACTGATTTTATCATTAAGTATCAAATCAGCAAGTTGACAAACACGATAACAATCTTCGGAAGCACCGAAAATCAGATTTAAAGCATTATCTTTTCCAATTTTTTTTGCCATTATCAACTTTGATAACTGAGAATATTCCTCGGCTTTAATCGTCTCCCTTGGAAATTTTTCAACTTCTTCAAGCGTAAATACTTTTTCAAGAATTAATTTTTCAAGCGGTTTGATTACATTCAAGACGCACCTATATATTCCCGGATCATTGTAAAAACTCTCCACATAATCAATAGTCAGATAACCTGCATCAACCAATCCTTTTAGAGCAGCTAATGACTTGGCAACATATACGCCATCACTCCACCCCTTCAATGCTTTCACCTGATCAATAGTCAAGCTACCTTGTGCAATAAAATCATACAATATTTCAATTTTACAATATTCTTCACCTGTTAAAGCTAAAATTTCATCTACACTGATGCAACCTTCCAAAATCAATTTTGAAAAATACTCGATCCTGCTAATGTTTTCAATATCGAATTCACCTCTCTTAACTTGATCAAAGTTCAATTTTTTAGACACTATCAAATCTGCAAAATTTTTTGACGCATGTGAGATACGCCATAATTCGTCAGATGTTAAGTGAAATATATCTTGCGCACTTAAATACCCCAACAATAGCAACTCTTTACAGTTTGCTATTTTATTACAATCAACATGACTCAGGTTTATAGCTCTTTCAATATCAATTTTCTCCTTTAAAACCACTTGATTGAGGCAAGCTAAATTAGAAAGTCCCCGTTTTGTCAGATTTGCAACAGCCTCTAGAGTTAAGCGACCGTCCAGAATCAAAGGTTTTATTTCATGCAGTTCAATCACCTTTTTTATATCAGTTAACTCTATATTAAAATCTTCATCTGCAGGATACTTGTCTGTTAACAAATAGGGAGCAAAAAACGGATGGACCTTTTGGGCATCAGAGCCTATTTTGATAGCTGCTAATTTAGCAAGCACTCTGTTATCTGATATATGTCTAGCCAAATCCAAACAAACTGTTGGTGATTCTCTCAAATTCCTTGCAATACGCCCTCTCATTCTTTGGTTTAAACTTTTCAGCAAGGGCACTATATCAGCCACATAATCAGCATAACGAGCTTGAGACTCACCCGGTAACACTAAGGTATTCGCATTATTTGAAGGCTGCCATGCTGATGGTAATAACTCTGGCAAATGAAGTAAAACAGTCCGAGCTGTATCTATATTATTATTCAACAGGCACATTCCTCACTTTTACGATAGGCGCCACAAACTAATTCTGCTTTAAATACAACTTATATTGCCGATACAAAAACCAATACAACATATACCCCAAGCGCTGAACAACAGACGGACAATTTTTTAAATGTGCACACTTCTCCTCTTGTAATCTCTGTATCAGAGAACACCGATCAAGACGGGAACTCACACCGCAATCCCTCATCACCGCAAGCGTATGATCAATAGGCTGAAATTGTATTTTCTGCCAATACACTCTTAAGAAAAAATCAAAATCCATCGCTATACGAAATTGCACATCAAACCCGCCCAAACGTTCAAACACCTCACGCTTACATAAAACGCCTTGATGCATAACATTAGGTTTGAAACGTGTCCAATAACAAAAAGGTTGAGAGCGCTTGAGGATTCTCTGATTTTGCGTTTGAAACAACACATTAAAACCATAGATATCTGCTTGCGACGCCAGATAAACCGATACATCAGACAATGCGTCCTCATTAACCAGATAATCATCTGCATGCAGCAACAAAATATAATCACCAGAGGCTTGCGCTAACCCTTTATTCATCGCATCGGCAATACCTTTATCTGGTTCTGAATGCCAATAATTAAATAAATGTTGATAGCGCTGAATCAGCGCCAGAGTACCATCACTAGACCCACCATCAATAACGATGTATTCGAGATTAGGATAACTCTGCTGCGCAACACTTCTAAACGTTTGCTCGATATAAGCTTCTGCGTTGTAACAAATGGTAATAACAGAGATTTTAATCACACTAGCAGCTTCTTTTACTACTCTATTGACTTTAAAGACTTACTCGCCACTTCATACACATCTTTAGACAAGTTCGGCTCATTGATAATACGTGTCAACGCTTCTTGCATCAGATTTTGCCGATGACTGTTATATTTTCTCCAGCGTGTCAGGGGCATTAACATACGTGCAGCCACTTGTGCGTTGATACCATTGAGCTCAAGGACTGTATCGGCCAAAAAAGCATAGCCTGCACCGTCTGGACGATGGAACTGTGTCACATTTGCATGGCAAAAGCTACCGATCAAAGCTCTTATTCTATTAGGATTATTCAGATCAAAGGCCTTGTGCGTGCGCAAAGTCTTCACCACTGCCAAGGTATTGGCATGAGGCTTGGTGGCTTGAACACTCAACCACAAATCCACCACCAAAGGCTCATGCGCCCATTGTTGATAGAACCTTGCCAGAACTTCTTCAGCCACAACAAAATCTTCATGCACCAACAGACGCAACGCCAGACTCTGATCTGTCATATTATTTGCTTGTTCAAATTGCTTGAAACACAAAGTTTGCATATCATCATCAGCCTCAATACTTAAAAATGATAACAGTGTGTTCTTTAAATGCCGAGTTGCAATTTGCTCTACACTGGGCTCATAAATCCCTACAGGCTGATTTTGCTCATACAATGCATACATACGCTCACGACAGCGATCAACAACCGCTTTTTGTAAAATCCGCCTGGCATTGAAAATCTCATCCACCTGTATTTCTGTCATAAAACCCGAAATATAATCTTGCTGAGGCAATTGCAACATGAGCGCTTGTTCAGCTTTATCAGCATAATCGACTGTCAATATCGACTCATAAGCTGCAAGTAAATCATTACTGAACTGTGGTTCTGCTTGAACATTCAATCGTTCTACCGCAGCTAACACTTCTTGCACCTTTAAAGTCTCACCGGCATCCCAACGATTAAAAGAATCGGTGTCGTGCGCCATTAAAAATGCCAATTGTTTAATCGTATAAGGGTATTTTAAACGAACCGGTGCAGAAAAATCACGCAACAAAGAAGGGACAGGTTTTTCCAAAACTTCATAAAACTCAAAAGTCTGCTGCTCTTCAACAAAAGACAAAACTGTCTCTTGCAGACTTCTCCCTCCCCCAACATCACTCTTATGCAAACAAAAGTCGATGGGTTGACCCTGTGCCCCCATCAGCGCCACCTTAATTGGGATATGCAATACAGACTGTGTCGATGATACTTCAGTAGGCACATTGATTGCTTGAGTCATATGCAAACGATAGAGTTTTTTGCCAGCATCGTATTCGTCCGTCACGGCAATCTCAGGCGTACCTGCTTGAGCATACCAAACTTTAAACTGACTCAAATCCACCCCATTAGCCTCTTCAATTGCTCCCACAAAGTCTTCACAAGTAACAGCCTGTCCATCATACCGATCAAAGTAAAGATCGCATCCTTTACGAAAACCCTCCGGTCCCACCAAAGTATGCAGCATACGTACTATTTCAGCTCCTTTTTCATAAACAGTGGCCGTGTACAAATTATTAATCTCGATATAAGTACTGGGGCGCACAGGATGTGCCATAGGGCCAGCATCCTCAACAAATTGGTGGGCACGCAAAAGGCTCACATCCTTAACTCGTTTAATAGCACGTGAGCCCATATCGGCCGAAAATTCTTGATCTCGAAAAACCGTAAAACCTTCTTTTAAAGTCAATTGAAACCAATCCCGACAAGTCACGCGATTACCACTCCAATTGTGAAAATATTCATGAGCAATAACCCCTTCCACCCGTTGAAAACTCGCATCGGTTGTGGTTTTCGGGTGCGCTAATACGCAAGAAGTATTGAAAATATTCAAACCTTTATTTTCCATCGCCCCCATATTAAAATGGCTGACAGCGACAATCATATAAATATCTAAATCATACTCTCGACCGTAGATTTGCTCATCCCACACCATCGACTTTTGCAAAGACAATAACGCATGATCGACCTTATCTAAATCTTGAGGCTCTACATAAATCGTCAGCTCAACTTCTCTACCAGAGATGGTTTTATAATGTGCCGTTTTAGACTGTAACTGACCGGCCACTAAGGCAAATAAATAACAAGGTTTTTTAAAACGATCCTCCCATTTAACCCAATGCCTACCGGAATCAGTCAATCCTTTCTCTATAGGATTACCATTAGACAACAACACAGGATACCGCTTTTGATCAGCCTCAATCGTGGTAGTAAAACGAGACATAACATCAGGACGATCTGGATAGTAAGTAATTTTTCGAAACCCTTCTGCCTCACATTGAGTACAATACATGCCATTAGACACATAAAGCCCTTCCAGCGAAGTGTTTTTATGAGGATAAATACGAGTACGCACCACCAATGTACACCGCCGTGGTACTGAATGTATTGTTAAATTTTCACCTTCAAGCTGATAAGCAGTCTCTGGTAAGGCTTGATCCTCTAAAATCAACTCCAACAACTCAAGATCCACACCATTTAACACCAAAGCAACTGGCTGCTCTGCTTGAAGCACCGGATTTCTTTTTAACGCCAGCGTACTAGTCACCAATGTGAATTCATCAAATAAAGAAAAATACAACTGAACACTGTCAACTAAATAAGCAGGAGGTTGATAATCTTGTAAAGAGACCGTTTTAGGCAGAGTTTTATTTTCTTGCATATGTGCTGATCCTCACTTATTTAAACTGACTTTTTAACTGATCCAAATAAGGCTGAATCAAAGCCGTGCCATCCAGTTGTGCTTGCAACAATACCATCAGCGTATATGCACCCATAATTTTACGCGTAATAAACATCACTTCTTTCGGCGGTACATGAAAGTGTTTTGACAATGCCTTACGGCTAGCAAACTTAAGTACACGATTCATTAAATTAGCTTCAGACCAATGATAGCGCCCTTGGTTATCTTGATAAAGGTTCGACCCTGACAAAAATGGCTCCAACGCTAAAGTACATAAGGCATAGATATCCTGATACACCGATGCGGGCACATCGTCGTGCAAAAAATTTAAATGCCTCAAAGCAACACAAGTTTGTTCAAATTCTTGCGCACAAATACTGTCAATGAGCTGACGGCCGCACAGTAACACTTTTGAGTCAAAGACATGTACCGCCCCAAAATCCAATAAAATCAATTTATCTTGGTGTGCCTCAGGGTCCAACCGAACAAAATAATTGCCAAAATTAGGATCCGTTTGCATTTCTCCCCAGACAAACACCTCTCGCCAAAACAAATCCAAACAAATTTCAGCCAAACGATTACGCCTGAACGCTGATAAAGACTTAACGGTTTCAGAATTCACCCCCACGCCCTGTTCATAACGGGTGGCCAATACACGTTTAGAAGAGTACTCGAAATAAACCCGAGGCACTACATATCTCGTATCATGTTGCAAGCGTTCATAAAAACGCTGTGTCGCTTTGGCCTCAAGCTCATAGTCGATTTCACTGTGTAATAAGTCTCGCAACCCATAGACCCAATCCTCAAAGTCTCTTGAGGCAGGCACTATTCGAGCCAGTCGCATCAATTGCATCATGGTCATGAGGTCTGAATCAATAGAATCGGCTACATGCGGATACTGAATTTTAAAACACAATAACAAGCCATCCTTTTTTCTCTTGGCAAGATGTACCTGTCCAAAGCTAGCTGCACCGATAGGCTTAGGGTCAAACTCAAAAACACTTAAAATATCAGAGCCTAGCTCCGCCACGAGACTGGATCGCACAAGCTCCCAAGGTAGATGAGCGGTTTTATCCTCCAGCTGATGCAGTGCTTGAGTCACTTCTTTCGGCAGGCAATGTTCACCCCATAAAGCCATCAACTGTCCAATTTTAACCACACTACCTTTCAATTTGCCCATTTCTTTGATCAAAAATTGTGCTTGCCGAGACAATTGATCACTTAAAGCAGCTTGACGCTGGTCTTTGGATAAAAAAAGAGATTTAGCCGCACCAGCCGCGTAACGAGAACCTGCTAAAACGCCCGCTTTAGCAAGCATCCATCGCCTTTCAAACGCACCTGTTTTGAGCTTATCCAAGGTCTCTGTCAATGGTTTTTGATCATTATTCATCTAAGACACACATTACTGCACTGCAGTTGTCGACCCAACTACTGATGAAACTACAAAACTAAGGCGTGTTGAAGCTTGGTAACATCAGGATAAACAGGTTAAATTTTATTCTATAACCGCCTAATAGCTGACTCTGCAAGCAAATATACCTGATAACTGTCTCCCATTCAATGAACAACTATGCTTGTTGATTTTACATTTTACTAGGCTAAGCTAGTAAAATGAAATTCGGGCGTGGTTCAAAAAACCCTTGTTTTACTGCTCAATTGACGAATTTATATCCACCGCTAAGGCAGCGAGCAAAAATATAAGAACTAAAGATAAGCCGAAAATTCATGATAGAAAAGCTCTAGAATCGTATTCCATTGGAGATGATTAAAAACCTATGAAGCAAAAAGCCTAAAGGTGGGCTTGCAAAGTGACATTATCTTCAGACAGATCGTGCAAGGGTAACTTAACCCAGCCTTGTACTGTAGCCCTAGTCAACCAACCTGACCCACTAAAGCGATATTGATCGCTGTACGTATGTATCACCAACCCAATCACATCTCCAGGCGCAAGACGTGTGCTGATACCAGCCAATTCAACTTGCTTAATGCCAACTCCTTTAATCGGTGTAATTTGATCACTAATTAATTGTACTTGTTGTGCATTATTTCTTTTAACACCAATCCCTACAAACACGACTGGAGGCCTTGCTCGACTAGATTCTAAATGCAGCTCAGAAAGTGGAATACCCGCCAGAGCACTCTCTCTTCGAACAATTGTCAAAGGCACAAATGCAGGCCTTAACAAACCATGTTTATGCTTGATATCCTCACGCATCACTACAGCTTGTCCAAGCTTAGGTGTATCAAAAAGCCTATCTACCCAATTCATTGGCCATTCAAAAAAACCAGCAAAACCACTGCCCACAACTGTATTAGATATCTCAAAGTACTCCCCGCCAATAGGCACATTTTCAAACTCAGTACCGGATTTATAGTCATGTGTCATACACAGCTTTGGTATATCCGCAGCCGCGCCAGTAATTCCCTTTAACTTTTCATCAAACCACGCTAGGGTTACATCAACTGTGTTAAAACTCTGATCCCCGCAGTGAATCTTCTCTTCTATTTGATAACCCGGTGGCCAAGAAAATTGGGATAGCGGTAAGAGATGGCCTCCCTGAGTTGCCAATAGCCTTACATCCGCCCCAGTCGAACGAATACACTGATAATTCCTTACCGCTTCATTAATAGGAAATAAAACATCACGAAAACCTTGTATTAATAAAGTATCAATTTTTGGAGGTTTTTCAGATTGGCAGTGATGTTTCACACCTCGAATTTCTAAATACTCATTGATTTCATCACTGATACTGCCTTTACGTGCTTGTCCGTAAGCTTTACCTATCACTGGATCTAATGCCCCTGGGTTTAAACCATTGACTGTAGAAAATAAGGCTGTTAGCCAACCACTTTTAGGAACGCCATTAGGCGTCAAACTGGAACCAAAATCATGCCAAGTGGTAATGGGGACAATTGCATCAAGACGTGATTCCACCCCTGCCCCCAACAGCTGTAATCCACCTCCATAACTTTCTCCAATCATCCCGATGACAGGGTCATTTTGTTCATCATATTGTACCTGCAGCAAATTTTCTTCAACCCAATTGATCACTTCACCTAAATCACGCACTTCATGTTTAGGGTCCATCACATGTATCATACCTTGACTGTCGCCATGCCCACGCTGATCATAACTGACAACCCAGTATCCTCTTTTCCAAGCTTCCAATGCTGCTTGGCCACTCAAAATCATCTTTGCGTACAAACTAACAGGTCCACTCATTCGAAACACACCAAAGCCATGAGAATGTAAAATAACAGGTGTGGTTTGACCGGGTTTGAGTTCTGGTTGAAAAACAGTAGCTTTGAGTTTTATATCATCAAAAGTAGTGATTTCTACATGATAATAATCGCGCTTAAGCCCACTCTCTGGCACAGCTTGAGGCAGTGGCCCTGACGGTACAATAAAAGAAACACATCCGTATTGGAAAAACAACAGCGTGCCAAATAGTAAAGGCCTCAGATACAACTTTGCGGCCAGGTGTTTGAATCGATCCATCATTCGAACTCCCTGCAAGTAGCTTTTTGACTCTATACTGCTCAGTTCTTTCTGCTTAATTCTTAATAAACTTGCTCTTTTTTTAACTTCTTATAACTCTTTACAGCTTACACTCAAATTATAGACAAATTTAGAAAATTGAAAGAAAAAAGTAGTATTTTTGATGAAAAGTCTTAACACTTTACTGTAAGCTTATAATTATTAATAATATTTTTTAACTCTATGATCTTTAATAAGTTCTTGTGAAAAGGCACCAAAGGTTAACAAGCTGTAACTTATGGTTATAAAAACAGTGGTAGCAGTAATTGAAATGTCTATCAAGGCCTAGTGATTTGATTGTCATCGCATACCGATCGCGCCTTTATGTGCCCCCTCAAACACACAAACCCTGACTCGTTCGGCCAACTGATCTTGCTTAATCTGATCCGCTACATGTTGAGAAATTTGCTCAATAGTGCTTGCACAAGGAATCAAATAACACTGTTTTAGAGGCAAACTTAATTCAAAAAACCCTTCCCCAGCTGTGTAAGCAAACGATATATATTCAATATCTTCACACCGCCAACGATTTTTTATGTCTTGCTCACTACCAATATAGATATCCTTCCATTTTTGACACCAGCGCTGCTCAAGCGCTCTTTGTCTTTTATCATTGATATTGATTTCTATACGCGATCTATGACCATGCGCAATACGCTGACAAGGTCCTTGATGCAAGGGTAAACCATGGCTGTAGTGAAAATACGCTTCAGTGTAAGACTCTGGATACAGAGAAAATCGAACCTGGAATTGGTTGGCAGAAATAATAGGCCACTGTTGTTGTGATAAGTAATGCTCTAAACCAGTACATGTAATAGCATTTGTTGGAATCAAGCACACCGCAACCGCAGGTAAACATATATGGTAACGATACCCTTTTTTATTTTGCATACAAAGACTAACTTGTTTCTGCTCTCGTGACACCTCAACTTCTGATAATACGCTTGGAATAATGAGCTTATGATCCAATAAAGATTCTATATTAGCTTTCAACTCAGATTTTACCCAGGCAAAATCTAGCACCATACCCTGGTGATCCAAACAACCTTGTAACTCAACATCCACCCAAAGTGTTTCACCAACCAATCCTCTACTGAGATCAAAGTAAGTAAAATCAATATTAATCAGTTTCTCTACAAATATTTGAGCCATAGCACGTAAGCAAATCAATCCATGTTATAAAACCGCATTATACGACAAAGTAACAGGTTACATAACCTGGTTGACCCCTCAAATCAGTATTGATAAGCTAATCAACAAAATTACTGAGGTTCAACTATGAGTTATTCTTTATTACTGCTAAATGGAAAGGTTGTCAACGAAGGCCAGACTCAAGAGGTCGATATTGCCATAAAGGAACAACGTATTCATAAAATTGGCAAAGATTTATCCAAACTAAAAGCCCGTGAAGTCATCGATCTAGCAGGCAATACAGTCATACCTGGCATGATTGACGATCAAGTACACTTTCGCGAGCCAGGTTTGACCCAAAAAGGCTCCATAGCTACAGAATCAAAAGCCGCCGTGGCAGGAGGCATCACCAGTTTTATGGAAATGCCAAATTGCAACCCTATAACAGATTCATCACAACAACTGCAGACCAAGCAAGCCATAGCTGCTCGCAATAGTTACGCAAATTATTCATTCTACTTAGGTGCTACTCAAGACAATATAGAGGAAATTAAGTGCATCGACCCCACTCAAGTTTGTGGCATTAAAGTTTTTATGGGGGCTTCAACCGGAAATATGCTTGTTGATGACCCCAAAGTATTAGAAAATATATTTGCTTATGCACCTACCCTAATTGCCACACATTGCGAAGATACCCCGACAATTCTGGCAAATGAACAAAAGTATCGCAACCAATATGGTGATGACATACCCATTCGTCTGCACGCACACATTCGTTCACGTGAAGCTTGCATCAAGTCAACGCAGTTAGCCCTGCAGTTAGCACATAAATTTGATGCCAAACTGCATGTTTTACATTTAACAACAGCAGAAGAGGCCAAACTTTTTATACAAGGCCCAATTGAACAAAAACGAATCACAGCAGAAGCATGCGTACACCATTTGTTTTTCTCAGAACAAGACTACGAGCAAAAAGGTACTTTAATCAAATGCAATCCTTCCATCAAAAGTGAAGCAGACCGTACAGCGCTACTACATGCCGTACGGGATGGGCATATAGATATCATTGCCACAGATCATGCTCCACATACTTTTGCAGAGAAGAACCAGAGTTACTGGACAGCGCCTGCTGGGTTACCCCTGGTACAGCATGCTCTATTATCCTTACTGGAACACGTCCACGACAAAACACTATCCTTAAACACTTTAGTAGAAAAAACAAGCCATAACGTTGCAAAACGATACCAAATTTTAAAACGAGGTTATATTAGAGAAGGCTACTTTGCTGATCTAGCCCTCATTGATCTATCAGGATTAACCACTGCAACACATACGAGTAGCTTATACCAATGTCAATGGACACCGTTCGAAGGCACTGTATTTCGCTCAAAAATATTAGGGAGCATTGTTAATGGAGGCTGGGCATACAAAAATTTAGAACACAATAATGAAAAAGATAATCAAAACAACCCTGTCTTCAATAAGACTACAGTGAAACCATTAGAGTTTGAAACAATAAGACGCTAATCAAGCCTATAGGAACGAGCACGAAATAAACCCACAGCAAACCTTAAAATCCATCTGTGAGGGAGATATAGCTTACTATAGACAACGCCAAAAAATTTCCTGATCATTCAAATAATTCATTTGCAACCAAAACTTTACACTTTGCAGGCTTTTTTTTCGACTTCAAACAATATTGTAATTGTCCAACCCTTCGCCTTGTACAATAATATTTACCAACTGGTAATAAATAAGTTTGCAAAAGCAGTCGAATAAAAAGTTTATGCGTGCACTTTGCACCATACTCATCGTATTACAAAAACAAAAACAGTTGCTTTTAGGATTGGGGCAGGACGATGATAAAAAATATCTTTTCTAATTTTTCAAATGGGATACTTACACACAGTTTTCCATCGCGTTCACTGTCAATATCACTCTTGATCACTGCTTTCACATTGTTTTTTTTAGTCGTTAACATTCAACTAGCGCAGGCTGATGCTATAGATCAAGCTAAAAGAATTCATACCAGACTGACTGGCATCAACCCAACTCCAGCTGTTTTAGAAAACATGAGAGACATGATACAAGCCAATAATGCTTTAGGGGCTGCCAATCTGGCCATGGAAAACCCTGCCTTTTGCAACGTTATGCTAAGAAATTTCATCACCCCCTGGACCAATGAAGAATTCGATCCAGGTATAGATTTAAACGACTATACCGCAACTGTGATCGGCATAATCAGGGACGACATTCCCTTTAATCAAGTATTAACTGAAGACATTATCTATGTTGGTGCCGCAGGCACTTACTCCCAAACTGACAACAATCACTACATTCAATTACAAAACAATGGAGCAAACTTATGTGATCCAACTGTATTGGTCAGAACAACACAATCCTCTTTGCCTGACGCTCCTGTCAGCTCTGAAACAGCTGCGGGTATTATGACAACTCGACAAGCAGCCAAAGCTTTTTTCAGTGGTGGCACTAATCGCGCTATGTGGCGCTTTACAGGACTTCATTACTTATGCCGTGATATGGAACAATTTAAAGACCTTTCCCGCCCCTCAGGTCATGTACGCCAAGACGTTTCTAGAAGCCCAGGGGGAGAAAGCGATGCTTTTTTATCCCACTGCGTAGGCTGCCACAGTGGTATGGATGCATTAGCAGGAGCCTTTGCTTATTATAATTATGACGAAGACCAAGAACGACTGGTCTATACAGCCAACCGAGTTCAAGAGAAATTTTTAATTAACTCTACAACCTTTGAGTGGGGTTATGTCACTCAAGACGACTCATGGGTTAATTATTGGAGAGAAGGAAAAAACAAACTCATAGGGTGGGATCCCAACATGCCTGGCAAAGGCAACGGAGCTAAAAGCTTAGGACAGGAAGTTGCAAACGCTGAAGAGTTCGCTGCTTGTCAAGTTGCAAAAGCCTTTGAACGAGTTTGTTTCAGACCGGTTGAAACACAAGCAGATTACAATGAAGCAGAAAGAATAACTGAAATTTTTAAATCCAGTAATTATAGCTTCAAAACAATTTTAGCCGAAACTGCAGTATATTGCAGAGGAAACTAACAGGGATATATGAGAATAAAATTAGTTATGTTTTTTGATCTAAACGCGTAAGAGTATGGAGATAAAATAATCATGAATAACAGCACTTGCCGTTGGGATGAAAGTGTTTGGCGGATACAACAAGTTAAAAACTCTTTTGTAAGCCTCTTCTTGATTTCTACCCTATGCCTAGTAGGTTGCATTGGGGAATTAGGACAAGGTGGAGCAGGCGGAGGCTCTATCGGAGGAGGCGGAGGGGGCTCTATAGATCCCAACAGAGGTGATAATGTCGCAGCATTTGGTAGAAGTGTACATAATTTGACAGTGCGCTATTGTGCTGATTGTCACAACGAAGACCCTACTACAATAGATGCATCTCCCAAACATGCTCACACCGACCCCTCTGTCGCATTATCTCAATCTATCAATGAGGGCATGATTAATACAAACAAACCAGAACAATCTAGACTCTATCAAAAATTACTCTCACAACACAATTGCTGGACAGCATGTGCCGATAGCGCCAATCAAATGTTAGCTGAAATCAATCGCTTCATAGGCAGTGCATCTGTTGATAGTAACAATACATTACTCAAACTATCTTCATCACCTGTGGTATTAATACAGTCCGATGATTCTATCAATAATGTCCTAAATGAAGCCATCGTCTTATATCGTTTCGAAGAAGGATCAGGAGCAAAAACGCGCGATACCAGTGGCATAGAACCCCCTTTGGATCTAACACTACGAAAAGGAGCCTCATGGGCACCCGGCGGAGGTCTACGTTTCTCTGGTGCTCCTGATGAGCTGGCCATTAGCTCAATCGTCCCTACATCGGAAAAGCTATTTGAAAAAATCGCAGGTAGCAATGGCTCCCAAGAATACACTGTTGAAACTTGGATACTTCCTGAGACACAAGTAGCCGACCCAGCAGCAGCTGGATTTATAGTCTCTGGTAATGCAGGCATTCCAAATATATGGGGTTATGGCGAATACCACGACAAAGTCAATGCCAGCGTGGCTATTGAAAACGATATTATTACCCCTAAACACAGTGGAAGCTCTGTATCCGGAGGAGAACCTTTATCTTCTAACATCTCACTGACACCAGGACAAGCCATGCATATTGTAGTCACCTACGATGCTGGCGGCAGAAGAGTCTTTGTTAATGGTGTGCAAGCAGCTTCTGGCCCACCCATCGGATTTCAAAACTGGCGTAGTTTTGGCCGCTTAACCGTAGGCAATTTACCAGGTGGACAAAATACCTTTAAAGGAGATGTAAAGTATCTGGCGATTTATGATCAAGTGATTCCTGTTTCACAAATTCAAGCTAATTATCAAGAAGGTGCCAGTGCATTTGTAACCAGTGTCGAAATCGGACCTGTACGCTTTGATGTCAGTCAGCTTGTTGACATACCAAACAGTTATATTGAAATGCAAGTGGGTGAGTACGACAAAGCAAGCTACTTCTTTTCATCACCCACTCTACACCTAGGCAGCACAGGAAACTTTAGAGTCAAAGGTATGCGCATAGCGATAAACGGTGACATTCAAACCTCAGCTCAAGCCTTTGCCAAAGTAGATATTCAAGTCAGTGGTACTGAACAATCACTCAGCTCAATTGGTACCATCATGAGAAAGCAAGATGGTCCAAGCAAAGATCAAATTGCACTGGTATTTGAAGAAATCGCAGGCAAACAAAATGTTACAGCAGACCCTGAAATAAAGTCTACCATATCACCCAAAAGTGCACCCAGTCATGGAGTAGGTATTCCCATGTTACATGAATATTATATGGATTTAGCAACGAGTACAGGCATCGATCCAAACAATGCAACTGTTTCTTCATTATATGCAGAGCTAAAAACTCAATTACCTACCACTTTTGATGCAATGTCTTTAAATTCTGGGGTGCAAACCGCAATGACACGCTTAAGTTCTGAATTTTGCAGCGTTTTGGTTGGAAACAGAAACTTAAACAGCGCATTTTTTGGTGGCAACAACGCATCTTTGAATAACAGAGCTCAATTGTATGGCGCATTGTATAACAATTTCTTACAAGGCGGCAGCAGACAAGTTACATTACAACAACTATCTTCAGAACTTGATACTTTAATATCACAACTGCAAGGTATTAACCTTAATGATAATGCCATTATTATTAACACCTGTACCGCCGTAGCGGCCAGTGCCGCAACTTATTTACGAGATTAAAAAATAAAGAAAAAATTGCTAACTGCTTTGGAGAGTAGAGCACATGAAAAGGCCAAGAAGATTCAGAAATAAATATGGACCCAGCGATGACTTAAATGTTCCTTTGTACCATATGGATCATAGAAGACCTCGTACACGAAGAGAGTTTCTGTCTCAAGGTTTTATAACCGGCGCGGCTTCCGTATTTATGCCATATGTTGGCGGAACAATGCTACCAATGAGCACTATACGAGCTGCAACCTTACAAGACTGCGGTGGCGATCAAAACGCTGGTGGTGGTGCCGCTGCTCGAGCAAACCCTCTGCCTTTGATTTGTATTGATTGTGCTGGTGGTGCTGCTTTAGCTTCAAATTTTATGGTTGGAGGACCCCAAGGTCAAATGGACGACTCAGTAGGCACCGAAGGTTATGGAAGAATGGGATTATTACCAGAAATGATATCCAATGTAAATACTGAATTTGGATTGGCTTTACAAGCAGACAGTGGTATTTGCAGAGGTCTACTAGAAAAAACCACCCCTGGAACAAGGGCTAACATGAATGGCTTTGTCATGCCATGTGCAAGCAATGATGACAGCAACAATAATGTATTAAATCCAGCACATGCTATTGCCGAAGCCGGTGCAGTAGGCTCACTAACATCCTTAGTAGGAACAAGAAGCTCAAGCTCAGGAGGAAAAGCACAAGCTTTAAAACAAAGCTCGGTTCAACCTACAATTATTTCAACAGCCACAGATACAACTGGTTTAATTGATACCGGCAGTAACGGTGGAGCTAATTTCTTAACAGCTGCTATTGAACGTATCAGTAAAATGAAATTGGATCGCATGCAACAAGAAAAGGCTTTAGAAGACGTCATACATTGCGCTTCTTTATTAAGCGCTAAAGCAACAAATGATTTTGCAGACCCTACTGTTTTAAATCCTTTGTCTGATCCTATCATTACCACCGTCTTAAACGCAGACGAACTCAGCGATCGAGTTTTTGATCGAGGCGCTGGTGTAATGAAACTGGTTTTAGATGGTTACGCTGCAGCCGGGACAATTGAAGTCAACGGCAGTGATTACCATAATGGAACTCGTACAAGAGGTGAAGCTAAAGACTTACAAGTTGGTAGGCTTATGGGCGCCAGTTTGGAAGCAGCTGCTATGAAAGGCGTACCCTTAATGATCATGGTGTTCAGTGATGGTGCCTGTTTTAGTAATGGGCGCACAGATGGCAGTGGCAAACCTGTTTGGACCGGAGATGACGGCAGTAAAGGCGTTGCAGGCGTCATGGTGTACAGTCCAGTTACACCGCAAATGCGTAATCCAGCTGCAAGACAAATGGGGTTTTTTAGCCCCGCCGGCGCCGTTAGTGTAGATGGTTCCCCGATTGCTTCAAATCCTAGCACCTTGGCAGAAGCCGCTGTACTTAATTGGTGCTCCATGGCTTTTGGTGAGCAAGGAATATCTGCATTTTCAGCCAATTATACAAACAGTGCTCTTAGAAGCGTCATTGACTCCCATGTTGCTATGACAAAACTAATGTAAAATACAATCATCATACACAATACAACATCTCTCTATTCATGAATACCAATGGGCGCAATTTTCGCGCCCATTTTAAGAACGAGCACGAAATAAATTCCTGTTTATACTTGTCCTATTTTTTGCTATCAAGGCGAGAAAATGGGCGCATAGTTATTCTATGTAACCATTTTCATCAACACAGATAGCGAAAAATAGGACAAGTATAAACAGGAATTTATTTCGTGCTCGTTCCTTAATATTCGAGCTTAAACAGTCCACTGAAAACTTTGAAAATACTTTTTAATTTTTTAAGGTTTTTTATTTCTTGTAAGAAAAAATATCAACTTGTCTAATCCTATTGTTTTCATTTATAAGAAATACAGAGCCATTCATACTGACCCATTAATCATTGAATGGAATCAACTCACAATATAAAAAACAAAAAGAAAATCTCCGATTGTTTTTTTTAAACTTTTTCACCCTTAACCAATCAGCCTATCTTGGATAATTTATAAAAAATCCTAAATGTATCAACTTGTCACAAAAAATAATTTTACTTGATGTACCTAAGAACCTACGCAGCAAACATTTTATATAACAACATATCATTGGAAAACAATATTCAAATTGCTTCGCATTCTAATAGGACGGCATAATCCATGTTAACTTTTTAAAAAAAAATTGATAAAAAAGTTTCAACGAATAAATTTATCAATCTTATAGCGAGACCCAGGAATGATTCGATATTCATTTTTTAAACACACATTAATATATCCCTATAGCTCGATGGCGGCATCCTTGCCGCCATCGGCTTCCAACATAAATATCGAATCATTTTGGGTCTCGCTGTATATATTTCTATTTTTGCTACAGCATTCTTAGGGGTTAAGGGGATGATCAAAAAGAATCAAACCATGTCGATGCTTATTATATTAATAAGCATATTTAGCATTGAACCAGTATTTTCTGATACGCTGGATCAAGCCAGAAGAATACACGTCAGACTCACTGGTATTAACGCTTCCCAAGCTGTATTACAAAGCATGGTCAGCATGATAGAAAATGGCAATAGCATAGGCGCTGCCAACCTTGCAATGCAAAACCCTGCCTTTTGCAATGTTATGTTGCGTAATTTCGTTACTCCTTGGACAAATGAAGAATTTGACCCAGGAATAGATTTAAATGACTATACAGCTACAGTCATTGGTATGATTAGAGATGACATTCCATTTAATCAAGTACTGAGCGCCGACATAATCTATGTTGGAGCAAATGGTACATACAATCAAACTAACAACGACCATTATATTCAACTACAAAATAATCGAGCTAACCTATGTGACCCAAATGTACTCATCAGAACCACTCAATCTGCGCTACCAGCTGCAGTCGTTACCCCTGAAACAGCAGCCGGAATTATGACAAGCAGACAAGCTGCAAAAGCATTTTTCAGTGGTGGAACCAATCGTGCAATGTGGCGATTTACAGGACTTCATTATTTATGTCGTGACATGGAACAATTGAAAGATCTCTCCATTGCTTCTGATCGTGTTCGACAAGATATATCAAGAAGCCCTGGAGGAGAGAGCGAAGCTTTTATGTCACATTGTGTTGGCTGCCATAGTGGTATGGATGCTATAGCTGGTGCTTTTGCCTACTACAATTTTGATGAGGACCAACAACGTTTAGTTTATAGTTCAAACCGAGTTCAAGAAAAGTTTCTAATTAACGCAACAACCTTTTCATTAGGCTACGTTACTCAAAACGACTCCTGGATTAACTATTGGAGAGAAGGCAAAAACAAAATATTAGGTTGGGACCCAACTCTGCCTGGTCGCGGCAATGGAGCAAAAAGTCTAGGCCAAGAAGTAGCAAATTCTAAAGAGTTTTCCCGATGCCAAGTTGCAAAAGCATTTGAAAAAGTTTGTTTTAGACCCATTGAAACACAAGCAGATTTCAATGAAGCTGAAAGAATAACCAGCATTTTTGAAAACAATAATTACCGCTTTAAAAGCATCTTAGCTGAGACAGCTGTTTATTGCAGGGGAAACTGATTGATTATTGCCAATGACACAGTAACAATATGGAAACTGATCATGAACATTAATAAAAATTTAATTAAAGCTTATCATAAAAAATACTTATCAAGAATTTTGTACATTTTATTCCTTGCTTTATCAGGCTGTTACGGAGGCATTGGATTAACAAACAACAATGGCACTATCGGAAATGACAATGGAAACAATCTCATTGGTTCTATCAATCCAAACCGTTCTGACAATATTGCCGCTTTTCGCCCAGTACATGAATTGACAGAAAAGCATTGCTCTTCTTGCCACAGTGAAAATGTTACAGTTATCGATGCCTCACCTAAGCACGCACACTCAGATACTGAGATTTCATTGATTCAAACAAGTAACGAAGGCTTAATCAATATCAACAAACCAGAACAATCCAGACTATATCAAAAATTACTTTTAAAGCACAACTGTTGGAGTGACTGTACAAATAATGCAAACGAAATGTTGGCAATGATAAATGAATTTATAGCACAGGCTACGCTAGATAGTGATAACAGCTTAAAACTCTCATCACTTCCAAGAACTTTATTAGCAACAAACCAAAGCTTCGATAATGTTATTAACGATGCCATAGCACTCTACAGATTTGAAGAAGGCTCAGGCACTACAGCTCATGATACCAGTGGTGTCGCGCCTTCCTTAGACTTGAAATTAATGAACGATGTTTCTTGGGTATCTGGCGGAGGGTTGTACTTTTCTGGTATTGCCGAAGAAATAGCGCTGTCTTCATCTATGCCAGCATCGGATAAACTGTATAACCGAATAGCAACAGAACAAGGAAGTAGAGCCTATAGTGTTGAAACTTGGATTATTCCAGATCAAAATGCCCAAAACTCTACCTTATCTCATATTTGGGGATATTCAGATTCTCATGACAATATCAACGCTGCCGTAGCTATTAATGAAAATATGATTGCAGCTAAATTCAGAAGTGAGTTTGAGGCCGCAGGAGACATCACCTCTACAGATGTAAAAATTGCCCTAAGCCAACCTATTCACATCATTACAACCTATAACGAGCAAGGTAGCCAAATTTACGTTAACGGCAATCTAGCTGGTAATGGCCCTTATTTAGGGTTTATGGAGTGGCGCGATTCAGCAAAAATATCTATTGGTAGCATGCCAGGAGAAGAATTTTCTTTTAAAGGAGAAATAAAATATCTAGCTATTTATGATAAAGCAATTAATCAAAGTCAAGCTTTAGCTAATTATCAACAAAGTGCTAGCGAGTATATTCAAAAACTTGAAAGGCAACCTATTAAATTTGATGTCAGTCAATTAGTAGGCATTACTAACAGTTATATTGAAATTGAAGTCAGTGATTACGATAAAGACAGTTATCTTTTTATCGCACCTACTTTACATTTAGGTCAAGCAGATAATTTCACAATCAAAGGCTTACGCATAGCTGTCAATGGAACAGTTCAAGTAGCTGCTCAGGCATTTGCAAAAATAGACACGCAGATTAATGGAAAAAAACAGCAATTAAGCTCAGTTGGAACTGTAATCAGAAAACAAGACGGCCCTAACAAAGATATCATTACTTTAGTTTTTGAAGAAATTGCAGGAAAGCAAAATGTGGTCGTTGAACCAGAGTCTAAATCGGTTATCACATTCAAACAATCACGTAGCACAGAAGTGGGCATTCCATTATTCAGTGCAGCCTACTACGACTTATCGACCAAAATGAATATTAACCCTCAAAACCCAAACATGTTACAACTTTACAATGAATTAAAAACTCAACTACCCAACTCTCAAGATGCTATGTCACTCAATGCCAGTATCCAAACCGCATTAAATAAATTAAGCGCTGGATTTTGTAATGAATTAATGAGATCTCGCAATAATTATAGAACCTTTTTTCAAACAATAAGACCTTCTGTTAGCAACAATAGAGATAGAGCTGTTGTTTACAACGCGCTATACAACCATTTTTTATTAGGTGGAGAAAAGCAAATTTCTTTAGAAGAACTTACCTCTGAACTTAATACTTTAGTCACACAGTTAAATTCTTTAAATTTGGGGAACCGACAAATCATTCAAGCCACTTGTACTGCTGTTGCTGCCAGTGCAGCTTCTTATTTGCTTGATTAAATCACATTTATAAAATTATATACTGGAGCAAAGTACATGAAAAGTCGTAAATATAATAGAAAATACCAAAAAACCGATGATTTGAATGTACCTTTGTATCATCAAGATCATAAGAAACCTCGTACCAGACGAGAATTCTTATCGCAAGGCTTTATAAGCGGTATGGGTACAGCACTATTTCCCTGTATCGGTGGAGTTTTGCTCCCCATGAGTACGCTAAAAGCTGCCACATTGGCTGACTGTGGCAGTCCAGCGCAAGAAGTAACGCAAAATAACAACAGAATATCTAATCCTTTGCCACTTATTTGTATTGATTGTGCTGGAGGTGCTGCTTTGGCTTCAAACTTTATGGTAGGAGGCCCACAAGGGCAAATGGACGATACCGTTGGTACACAAGGCTATGGAAGGATGGGACTTTTACCAGAGATGATATCCGACGTTAACACAGAGTTCGGAGTAGCTTTACAAGCTGACAGTGGTATTTGTCGAGGTTTACTTGAAAAAACTTCTGCAACTTCTAGAGCCAACATCAATGGCTTTGTCATGCCTTGCGCTTCAAACGATGACAGCAATAACAACGTATTAAATCCAGCACATGCTATTTGCGCAGCAGGTGCTGTAGGCTCAATCACTGCTTTAGTTGGTACACGTAATTCCAGATCGGGTGGAAAATCTATTAGCTTGAATGAAAGCCCAACTTTTCAACCTACGGTCATTACCAATTCCAGCGACACAACAAGTTTAATCAATGGGGGCGGCAACGGCCAAAACTTTATTGCAGATGCTGTCAGTCGCATCAGTCAAATGAAACTGGATCGTTTACAAGAAGAAAAAGCCTTAGAAGACATCATTCACTGCGCCTCCTTATTAAGTGCTGACACTTCCAGCAAACTGGAAGATGTTTCTGTCTTGAACCCTCTGACAGATCCTGTCATCACCAGCGTTCTCACCCCTGCCGAGCTGTCTAATGGAGTATTTGATAGAACAGCTGCTATTATGAAATTAGTACTAGACGGCTTTGCGGCGGCCGGAACAATTGAAGTCGGTGGCAGTGATTATCACAACGGCACACGCAGTCGGGGTGAAGCAAAAGATCTACAAATAGGAAGAGTGATAGGAGCCTGTTTAGAAGCCGCTGCTATGAAAGAAACCCCAGTAATGGTCTTTGTATTCAGTGATGGTGCATGCTTTAGTAATGGTCGACTGGACGGTACAGGCAAACCAGTCTGGACAGGTGATGATGGTAGTAAAGGCTTAGCTGCCGCCATGGTCTACAGCCCAATTGCACCACAAATGCGTAATGCTGCTGCGCAACAAATGGGCTTTTTTAGCCCAGCGGGAGCCGTCAGTGTTGACGGTTCACCAATCTCTGCCAACCCTGCTACCCTGTGCGAAGCAGCTGTATTGAATTGGTGCTCAATGGCTTTCGGAGAACCTGGTATTTCACGGTTTTCACAGCAATTTAGTGCCAGCGCTATCAACACAGTAATGGACTCCCACATTGCTTTTAACAAGCTGATGTAGTACTTATTAATAATGCTCTGGCAGCGCTTTTAAAACAGTAATTTTTTTCTTTTCAATTTGTATATAACTGCCTGTAATTAAATCCTTTAGGATACGAGCGACCATTTCTCTGGATGACCCCACTCTGTTGGCTATTTCTTGTTGTGTTAACTTTTCTGCTATCAAGCCACTGGCTTTGCCTGAATTCGATTCAGAAACTAAGTCATTGAGCAACTTTCTGATACGGCCATAGACATCTTTTAAAGCCAAAGATTTTACATTTTCAGTCAAATGACGAATTGTACCAACCAAATTGCTGATCAATATATGGTTTATTTCAGGAAAGTCGTGACGCAACTGATCAAAAGCCGGTTTCGTCAGTATTTTGAAATGAGAAGCTTCAATAGTCATCACCGAAGCCGTACGTGTTTCATCATCCAGTAAAGACAATTCCCCAAAGTAACCACCTGGATTTAGCGTATTGAGCACAAATTCTCTACCCTCTTGGTCGCTTAAAAACACTTTTACCTTACCCGACATTAGTAAATACATAGCGTTTGAAACATCACTTTCACTGATAATGATACTATTTTTAGGGTACTGGCGAGTTGTGGTAAGACTTTCAATAGCTTCAAGCGTTTCTTCACTCAGCCCAGAAAACAGTGAAATTTGCCCTAAGTCACTCATAAACATGCGATCCTATAAGAAGCTTTATAATAAAGTAGAAGAAAGAACAGCCTTCTTAATTTGGGTATGGTACACAAATTCTGAATGAAGTTCATCTCATAAGCTGTTTGAAAACACTATTATTCAGAAATGACACGTTCTGATCTTTAAACTTCTCATTAAGTCAAGTTGATGCAGAAACCAATCGTATACCCAACAGTATTCTCACAAATACAAATCAGTCAAACAACCCTTCTTCACAGGCACACAGCACAAAAGCACAGCAAACAAGCTCACCAAACGAACACATTAGTGCAAACGCAATGTTCATCACCTAGGATGACGAACATTGCATCGCTCATGGCTGTTTCATTAAGATGTTAAAAAACTATGGAACCGATAATTAGCCATTACTTTAATAAGGTGACAGCAGAGTGTTTTTAAAGTGCTATTCAACCACAAATAATAAGTTAAAAAATGAGCGATATTAGCTAAATTGTCATAGTATTATAGAAGCTATTGATACAAATGTATCAAATGGCAACAAGATTTATAACTAAAAAGACTAAGTTGAGTTATTAACTGTGTATAAATCTACTATAAAGATTATCTTGGCTACTTTGTTAAGCATTCATGCACAAACATTGTGGGCACAGCCCATCAAAGAGTCTAAGGACCTTACCACCTTAATTGACCGACTCTTTACGCAAAAATCAGAAAGGCTGTCGCTCAATACCAGCCGAACACTGGACACATCCAACCCCATTGACAAACCGACTGAAGCTGTCACAAAATCCAGTTTTGATACCATCCATCTTAAAGGTTTAGTAATCAGCCCAACGAGCAAGCCAACCGTTTGGGTTAATGGTAAAAAATATGAAACGGTATCCACTATCGCCCAAGGTATTCAACTACAAAAGCCCCATTATAAAAAAAGCAATTGGGAAGTGCCTATAACTATAGATGAAAAAACTAAGCAACTAAGGCCTGGTCAAATTTGGTTAAGAGATGAAAGTAAACGCATAGAATATTATAAGTATAAAGCAGCTCATCATGACCTAATACAAGAAGGCACCGCCGTCAAAGCTTACGACAAAACAACTGAAACACTCCAGGACAAACCAGAACAAGCTGCTTTATTAAAACTTTTTAACCGAGAGGCCAGGCAAGCTGAAATTGATGCCATTTTAAAACATGGGCAGCGATAGCTTTATGCATTTATACAGCAAACATAAACAACAAGGCCTAGCTATTATAGTTATATTTTTTATTTTAATCTTATCTGGTTTAGGTATTTTTCTAAGCACAGCCAAACTCCCAAATCATAATCACTTTGAACAAAGCACTTCTACTGAGGCTTTACAAACGGCTAAACAAGCTTTAATTAACTTTGCTAGCACGCACACGCTAAGACCAGGCAGCCTACCTTGCCCTGATTTCAATAACGATGGTTTCGCAGATACAATAGGCATCAACTGTCAAGCACGCTTAGGCTGGTTACCCTTTCGTACTCTCGGGATTAAAGACCTGAGAGACACCACAGGCGAACGTTTATGGTACGCTGTTGATCAAAACCATCAGCAAAGCAGTCTCTATACTCCTTTTAACAGCGACACACCCATATCCTTACTTATTGATGGCAACATCAACGCTCTAGCTGTTATATTAGCTCCAACAACTGCGCTTAATGGACAAAACGGTCGTGTCGTTAACGACTATAATACCAATGGTAACGCCAATCGAGACAGACGACGTTATCTTGAAGAAAACAATGCGAATAATAATTTTAATATTTTCTCAACGACTGCAGCTATTGCTTTAAACGATAGACTCGACTGGATTACCCCTAGAGAACTGTGGCCACAAATAGAAACCAGAGTCATAAACATAGCAAAAAATGCTCTTTTAGACTACAACACAGCCTGCGGTACTGTCCCAAATGCCGCAGCCTTTATCTTAAATCCAAGCTTCACCAGTCAAGCGGGTTTAAACGAAGGGTATTTTCCCTTTACCTCTATCAATGGAATCTGTACAGCAACTTTTCCAGCTTGGTTTTCAGGACAAAACTGGCCGTCATTACTTTACTACGCCAACAACCCAAACCAAATCAATGTATTAAATTGGAACCCAAGCAGCAATATTGATACAATCTTAGTCATGATGGGTAGAACACTGACTGGAACAAGCAGACCCAGCGCAAATCTTACAGACTATATGGAAGCCAACAACCAAAGCATTGGTGACAACACCTTCGAATATCAAGATGTTAAAAGCCGTTATGAAGTTTTCAATGATATCATTGAGATTGTTATCCCTTAAACTTCATACCCCCTTAATATTATAGAGCATTACATAAGGGGATTGGATTGAACTGACTCACAACTGATTGTTTTAAAACCAAACACAGCTGACACAGAGCATGCCACCTAACATAATTGTAAGAAAACACTATAAAGAGATCATTTTATGCCATCATTCGATATTGTTTCCGAAGTCGACTCTCACGAATTAGACAATGCCATTGACCAAGTCAAAAGAGAACTGACCAACCGCTTTGACTTTCGTAACATAGAAACAGAAACTCATCGAGAAGAAAACGCTGTCATTTTACAAGCGCCTGAAACTTTCCAAGTCAAACAAATATACGAAATTTTAGTCAACAAAATCATTAAACGAGGCATAGATGTTAAGAGCTTAGACCCACAAGACATCGAAACCACTTTGGCCAAAGCCAAACAATGTGTACGAATCAAACAAGGTATTGACCGTGATGCAGCTAAAAAACTCGTGCAAATGATCAAAAACAGTAAGCTGAAAGTACAAGCCAGCATACAAGGCGATCAAGTACGAGTCACTGGTAAAAAAAGAGATGATTTACAAGCCGTCATCGCTCTACTAAAAGACAACGATTTCCCACAAGCCCTGCAATTTGAAAACTTTCGAGATTAATGAAAGTCATAAACAACATTAATCGGCTGCAGCGGCTTGGAGTCTTCTAATACATGAGGACGTTTCAGAAGATCATAATATAAACGGATGCGCTTCACAAAACGCTTGGCTTGTTCAGCCCCTTTAATATAACGCACTTTCTTGACTGTCGGTAAAGTATGATCAAACGCACTGAGCTGCTCCCGCACATCAAACCAATCCGTAGGATTACCCCCTTTCACCTGAGTTAATCGAATAGCACGCCGAACATTGGCCAAACCCATGTTATAAGCAGCCAAAGCCATCCAAGTTCGATCCGGTTCTGCAATAAAATTTGGCAACCGGTTTTTAATCTTACGATAATAACCTGCTCCGCCAAAAATACTTTGCTCTGCATCCAACCTATCTTTAATCCCCATTTCTTTTGCCGTATCACGAGTGAGCATCATCATCCCCCTGACTCCAGTCGGCGAAACCGCTTCTGGATCCCAATGAGACTCTTGATAGGCAATCGCGGCCAACAAACGCCAATCCAAATCAAAAGACAAAGCAGCCGACTGAAAATGTAATAAATACACCTGTAAGCGTGAAGTCACACGCCTAAAGAACACTTTGCGCTCCAGTTGATTCAAGTGCGGATCATTCCAAAAAAAACGAGCTTGGATTTCTTCCATCATGCCTTCATCAATCAACGCACTGATAAAGCCCTGCGCTTTATCATGCAAAGCTGGGCTCTGCGCACGCTTAAACCCCCAAGACATTGCATAAGCATGCCCCAAATTCATTGCCACCAACTCTGGCATAACATGCTTGTATGCTTCGTATTCATGTGACAAAGCTACGGTGTAAGTTAATTTTCTTTTTTGAACACGGCTGAGCAAATCAAAAATTACCATCGATTGATCATTATGCTCATTAAAAGCTTGCTCTGAAAAAAAATAATCGTATCGTCTTGAAACTTGAGATTGATCAAATAAAGAAGAAACAAAACCATCGGCATCTTGCATAGGATTATCATCTTTATGATGCACTAAAAAATGATCTACAGACAAAATCGGTTGAGTAAAAGTCAACTGCTCAGACAGTTCGTTGGACGGATTATTCACAACAATAAAGTCAAATTCCTGTCTCAGCACCTGCTCTGGCTGAGTTTCAAGGACCTCTAACTCTAAACCTACCTCTAACTCCTGAACAAATAACTGTAAAACTTCCACAGCAACATTACTGGGGTGCACATCATGTGAATGCACGTGAGCAGGTTGATCAAGATAAACTTTCAATTTGCCTTGTTGATAGACACGATACAAACTGTCCAAGCTAGGGCTCACATTGGGCAACAGCAACCCAATAAGCAAACATAAACACAAGCATTGCCTTTTTGGCAATGATCTCAGCGGCAAGCGCTTACCTAGATACACCATAGCCAAAACAAGTAATCTTAAAATACTATAACGTTTGACTTGATGATGTCTTCTTGTTTTCGACATGATGTGTCACCACGATCCATTCGATTATAGTGAGCTTTCAATCATAAAATGAAGACGCACTTAGGTCCAGGCGATTCCATGCTTGTAACAAACTAAACACGAAGCGATCCTACCTACACTATACTAGTATTGCGAATCGAACACGACAGTCACCAACATGAAACCCCAAATAATGTTCCAACACATTCAGTTCAAGATAATTTACGGATTGCTATTAATTGCCCTCTTAGCCTTGGGACTCTTTGGCTCATATACCCAAGGCTGGCTTACAGACGATTGCTTTGTCAGCTTGCGTTATGCTGAGAACTGGATCAATGGACATGGACTAGTTTACAACCCGGGCGAATACGTTGAAGGCTATACTAATTTTTTATGGACTGTAATGATTGCAGCTTTGCAGTGGCTCGGATTCGATCCACTGCAAGCGAGCACACATTTAGGCTTATTACCCTATCTGTTACTGGCCCTACTGCTGGCCTATCTGTCTTGGTCCCGTCACCAAACACAAGGTACACATTTTATACCTTTGGCAGCCATTTATCTACTGGTTGCCGAAGACATGCAAATATGGGCCTCAGGTGGACTGGAAACCATGCTGTTCACTTTTTTAGCGACGGCCAGCCTAGTCAGTACTAGAAAACAACAACCCTCTATAACCACCTTGCTTGGCTCAGGCGTATTGTGTGCTTTCTTGGTTTTAACCCGCATGGACGGCTTACTGCTAGTGGGTGTTTGTGTCCTATCCTTTTGGCTTCCCAATCAAACACAATCTTATTCAGTAAGAATCAAAAACATTATGATTTTCATGATACCCGTTGTGAGTACACTGTGCGTTTGGTTAATCTTTAAAGTAAATTATTACGGTGAAATTTTTCCAACCCCTTTTTACTCAAAATCGGTCATGCACCCCTATTATTCACAAGGTGTTACTTACTTACTGCTCTTTCTTAAAAAAAACTGGATCATTGGAGCCTGTGCTTGCCTACTACCATTAACCGCTTGGTTACTCAAACTGAATTTGAAATCATATCAACGAGACATAACTATTTTATTACTGGGGGCATGCATTTATAGTTTATACGTAGTACATGTCGGCGGAGATTTTATGTTTGCACGTCGCTTTATTCCAGTGGTGCCTCTGTTGCTCATTATCAGTGAAATCTATATTACCCAAATCAAAGATGTCCGACATGCTGCACTTACCAGTGTTACCATTATCGCAGGTGCTGTAGCAACCATCTCTGTCTATCAAGCCCCAAGAGAAGAAATCAACGGCATTGTTGAAGAAAACACTTTTTATACGGACAAAATTCATGCGTTACGTCTAGCCCAAGGCTTGGCAATTGGACAAGCTCTACAAGCCACTGACGTCAAGCTAGTCATCAATCTTGGGTTACTAATGGTTGCCTATCACAGCAAATTACCTTATTTCGTAGAAACAACAGGACTCACCCAATACTCTATCGCCAAACAACCGATCAAAATCAGAGGCCGAGCTGGCCATGAAAAGGAAGTAACTCAAGAATGGCTATTCGAAAACAACATTCACATGCTAGTGAACAACTATTTTCCTGAACACATTTCTGAATATGCGGTAGGCAGCCCACATGAACTGATTATATCTAATATCGCATTATTAACAATTTTACGCTATGATGACACAATCATGGACAAACTGTACGAACGTCCAGACGTACAATTTGTCCATATTGATGAAATCATTGAACGTACTAAGCAAGGTATGATTGCTGGAGATTTAAAAAATGCCACTTGGCTGTATAATAATTTAATGGAATTTTATTTTAAATATTCTGATGGCCGTAGACAAAAACAGCTCGATGAATTAACTGCACTACTGCACACAAAATCATCTGACAAAACACCAAACTGACCGCACCAGGTTTACAACTAAAATCATACGCGCTCCAAAAATAAAATCTCAGATTCCTGCGGCTCTCTTTTATTAGTCTTATAAGATATAATTTTTCCATCCCTACTCTGCTCAGAAACAATTTTGTATTTCAAATTTTCTTTGCGATTACTGACAGGGTTATTATATTCAAATTCAACAACCCCCTCTCTATTCCCTGTCACCAAACCTCTATCTGTACCAGAAGGACCTCTATCTACTTCTATAACAAGTTTCTCGTAATCCTTATCAAGAGTTTTATTGGCGAAAAACCAACGGCTAAATCCCTCATTCAACACATTAGGAGTAAGTTTTTTAACTGATGGGATACATTGCTCTAGACCAGTATCACTCGCCTCATAAATCCTTCTTAATTCATTTAAAAAATCTGCAGGACTATTAAAAGCTTCGTTTCTAACATCGCCTAATCTTAGTTGAGCAAGTTTGAGCTTGCCTTCAAGCATTGTTTTAGCATCTTTCAACCGCTTCTCTTTAGCTCTAGCTTCAGCCTCTTTGTTTTGACTACGTATAGCCTCCCTGAGTTCAAATTCAGCTTGCTTATATTCACCGCACAACCTATGATAATCACGTGAAACATTTGTCATTGTCAACAAAGCGTTATAAACAGCTAGAGCCCTCCTATCATGTTTTAAAGCCTCTTTTATTGCAGGAGCACTATGTATTTTTCGAAAAAAATCATCAAGACACCCTGAATAGACTACAAAACGTAAAGTATCATTTTTTACCCTATTATTTGCGACCGGAAATAACTCAACATCTGGAGCTACCCCTTCTGCATTTACTATTAATTCAGCACCACCATAAAATTCCTCAGTCACAGCACCGAAGTAACCCATCAAGAAAAAAAGTAAATTTTCTTTACCGAATTCTTTTTCGGCTTCTTCAAGAGCTTCCCATAACAGCGTTGCTTCAACATCAAAAGCATCATTATTCTGAGAGAACAGGGATCTAAAAGCTCTACTGTCTTCGTCTGATAACTTAGGTTGAATAGCATCAATTACGTTCCCAACTGAGCTTTTTAACACAGCTTTTAATTTATTCACCCCCTCTGATTTTTCACCATCAAAGCAGGCATCGATTTGAATACCTACAGTCGTACCACTTGCAAACGCCTCAACAAGTTTTCGATGTGTTAAATTTTCAAAAAAAGGAATATGATCCATTACTGCACCCACATCCGAATCAATAATCGAATAAACACTATCACCGCTATCTTTATCATAAGTGCACACAATAGTAGGCTTCGTCACTTCCTCGAATTTTTCACAGAACGATTCCGAATACAGGGTATACTTTAATTCTCTAATCACTATGTCTCTTATTTCTCTTTCTTCATGTAGGCGTAGATAATTTCCACCGTTATTCAATCTATTAAAAAGTATAGGATTATTCTCAAACAAGCCTCGAGCAAGATCTTGCTTGAAAAATACTTTTCCTGTAACATCAAACGTAAAAGCAACAAAATCACCACTTGCTTTTCGATATATTTTTACTGTATTTGGCTCTCCAGATATAGCTACATTCGACCCTCTAAGCACAAAATCAGGATTCCTATCATCTAATATTTCGTCAGTTATAGCCAAATTATATTGATCAGGATCAAAATTACCACGACGAAGAGATAATGTATTTGAAAACCCTTTCTCTTTTTTAACTAACTCAAAACTTGAAAGCGTTTCTAATTCTTTATACTCACTTAAGTCCACACAGAAATGCTTTAACACAATCTTTATTTGTTCATAAGTTGCATTTTTAAAATCGAATTCCTTTTTAACATTTTTATTTTTTCTCCAGACTCCATTAGAAGCTTCCTGTTCTAAAAGCAAAGCATTACAAATTAACCTCATCCTACTGACCACAAAACCTATCGATCCATACAATTCGGACGAATCAGGAAATACCACAAGCTGCATGATTTGATCCAAATCTTTTTGGTCAAATAATTTCGGATCACTCTGAGAGACAAGTTCATTCAAAGTACCACACTTGAAGTGATAAAGCAGAATTTGCATATACACTGCAATCCAAACTGGAGCAACGCCATCACAACAGCCTTTTTTAATAGTCATTATTGACACAGGCAAAGTATCTGAGGTATGCTCTGGATACTTTTTACATACAGCGTGATCTTTGGCCTTCTTAAGGGTTAAACTAGCCGCAAGACTTCTAAGATCTATACAGCCTGTGGTCGAACCTCTTAATGGAGCATCTCCCCCTCCTCTCACCTTATTTTTAACACTTCTCAAGGTTGAACAAACACCTTTAGCAAAGGTTAACAAGCTTGTTGACAAACGAGCAGTACACCCTACAACCATAAAACTCAACCTAAACCATTACCAGGCAAACTGACATTTAGCAATATTCCATACGACCCCATTCACACAGCATAACAAAAAGATACACAATAGAATATAAACCTTAAGATCTATAAAACCCAACCGCTATGGGTATAAACCCCCAAGTCCACAAATACCTCACCAGCGTAACCAGCCGGAACCAAACGATAAGGAATGGTCACGAAATCACTTTAACATTTAGAGCGGATGCATGTTTGAGCGAAGCGAGTTCAGCAGCGGAAAATGTTAAAGTGATTTCGTGACCATTCCTAAACTAATCGCAGAAAATAACCAGCTAATTAATCAATTAAATTCATAAGCACAAAACACTTTCACTAACTCAACTGGCACGAGATAACAACATTGTACGAATATGACCAATCGCCTTAGTCGGATTTAAGCCCTTCGGGCATACATTCACACAGTTCATAATACCTCGGCAACGGAACACACTAAAAGGATCTTCTAAATCTGACAAACGTTCATCAGTAGCTTGATCTCTACTGTCCGCTAAAAACCGATAAGCTTGCAACAAACCTGCAGGACCCACAAACTTGTCCGGATTCCACCAAAAAGAAGGGCAAGACGTCGAGCAACACGCACACAAAATACATTCATACAAGCCATCCAGCTTATCTCGGTCTTCAGGGCTCTGCAAACGCTCTATCGCGGGGGCAGGGTCATCATTAATCAAATAAGGTTTGACCTTTTCATATTGCTTGTAAAAAGGTGTCATGTCTACAACCAAATCACGCACAACAGGCAAACCTGGCAAAGGTCTTAACACCAATACTTCTCCAGACTTAAGCACCTCCGACAGCGCCGTTACACAAGCCAAGCCATTTTTGCCGTTCATATTCATACCGTCCGAGCCACACACTCCTTCACGGCAAGAGCGGCGATAAGCCAAAGTTTCATCTTGTTCTTTCACTAAATTCAAGACTTCAAGCACCATCAAGTCTTTACCCTGTGTATCTACCTCATAGATCTTAAAATAAGGCTTTGCACCTTTGCCTGCCTCTGGATCGTAACGGTAAACTTTAACTTGTAGCATAAAAATTCCTCATCACTTCTAGAAAAATACAGGGCACATCTAATAAGTCCTAACCTTCGGTTCAAAGGTTTGTACAGCCTTAGGACTAAAATTCACAGCTCGTTTTTTTAATTGACTCGTACCCGGGAAAAACAATGAATGTACCAGCCAATTTTCATCATCCCGCTCAGGGTAATCATAGCGCGAATGCGCTCCCCTACTCTCAGTACGTTGTTCAGCCGCAATCGCAGTCGCCTCAGCCACTTCCAACAAATTTTGTAACTCCAACGCTTCAATACGCGCTGTATTAAATGCCTTACTCTTATCTTTTAAATAAAGCTGAGAAGTCTTTTCTCGAATAGAGGTCACCAAAGCTACCCCTTGTTGCATTAACTCACCTTTACGAAACACCCCAAAGTGCTTCTGCATGGTCTCTTGCAACTCTTTACGCACAGAAGCAACATCTTCTCCTGCACTACTGGCATTGAGCTTCTCCAAACGCTCCAGAGCCGCGTCTATGTCCGTTTCTGATGCCCTACGATATTCTACTCCGGACTTTAGTGCGCTCTCTAAATACAAACCAGCCGCCCGACCAAAAACCACTAAGTCCAATAAAGAGTTACCACCCAAACGATTGGCTCCATGCACCGACACACAAGCCACTTCGCCCACGGCAAACAGCCCCTCTACAATTTTATCATTACCTTGACCATCCTGCGTAATAGCTTGCCCATTAATATTAGTCGGAATCCCACCCATCATATAATGACAAGTAGGCACCACCGGAATCGGTTTGTAAACAGGATCAACAGCCGCAAAAGTCTTAGACAACTCACAAATCCCCGGCAAACGCTTATTTAAAACTTCCTCGCCCAAATGGTCTAATTTTAAGTGAACATGATCGCCCGCAGGACCACAGCCTCTGCCCTCTAAAATCTCCATCATCATCGAACGAGCAACAACATCCCGCCCGGCCAAATCTTTTGCGTTCGGAGCATAGCGTTCCATAAAACGCTCGCCATCTTTATTAATTAAATAGCCACCCTCACCACGACACCCCTCCGTGACCAAAACACCTGCACCAGCAATCCCTGTGGGATGAAACTGCCACATTTCGATGTCTTGTACTGGAAAGCCAGCCCGCAACGCCATGCCTACACCATCACCTGTATTAATCAAAGCATTGGTAGTGGAAGAATAAATACGGCCAGCGCCCCCTGTAGCCAGCACGACAGCCTTACAGTGAATCGCAACCACATCCCCTGATTCGATGTCCATTGCAATCACGCCCACAATTGCATTATCCTGATTTTTAATCAAATCAATTGCGTACCATTCATTCAAAAAAGTGGTATTGTGTTTAAGGTTCTGCTGATACAAAGCATGCAATAATGCATGCCCCGTTCGATCTGCCGCAGCACAAGTCCTCGCGGCTTGTCCTCCCCGACCAAAATCTTTCGATTGGCCACCAAAAGGTCGCTGATAAATACGACCAGACTCTGTACGAGAAAACGGCAAACCCATATGCTCGAGCTCAAAGACAGTTTCAGGACCCACACTGCACATGTATTCAATAGCATCTTGATCACCAATATAATCAGAGCCCTTGACTGTATCGTACATGTGCCAACGCCAATCATCATTGGGGTCATCACTGGCAATAGCACATGTAATACCTCCTTGTGCAGAAACAGTATGAGAGCGCGTAGGAAAGACTTTAGAAATCAACGCAGTCTTTTGGCCCGATTGCGCCAATTGCAAAGAAGCACGCATACCTGCACCACCCCCACCTACAATAACGGCATCAAACGTCAATGATCGTACTTTAGGCATGCTCTACACCCCCCACAAGATCAATACGGCCCAGACAAAGCACATGAAAAGAGCCACAGCACAAAACCCTTGAAAACTCAAGCGTAACCACATGGGCTTGATATAATCGGTCGAAATAGTCCACAGCCCCACCCAAACGTGTGCAACAACAGCAATAAACGATAACACACTAAAAATACGCATAGCTGTGGTGGTCATAAACGCCTTCCATTGTTCATACGAAAGATCCGGATGCTGTAACAGAAAACCAACGATCACACAAACATAAACTCCGACCACAACTGCAGTTGCTCTCTGAATCATCCAATCGTAAAGGCCACTACGACCCAAGCTGGTCACATTGGTTACCATAGCCATGCTCCTAAAAGTAAAGCTGTGAAAATGGATAAAACCAGAACGATCCACGCGCCTACTCTGGCTCCAGACAAGTCCTCACCAATACCCATGTCCATAATTAAATGCTTAACCCCTGCAATTAAATGATAAAATAGAGCCGATAACGTACCCCAAAGAATAAATTTTGCCACAAAACCACTCATACACTCTTGTAACTGCTCGAAAGAATCAAGAGAGGATAAAGATTGATCAAGTATCCACAATAATAATGGAATCATTAAGAACACAATGAGTCCCGAAATCCGATGTAAAATTGAAGTCACAGCTGGTAAAGGAAACTGGTAAGCAAACAAGCTCCCCATATCTATATTAGTTGGGCGTCTTTCTCGCGTCTGTCCCATCATTGATACCTCTAATTAATGCCATTTACTCTATGTTACTCTGTAATCTGCCTAACGCAGCACACACAAATAGCCTTAATTCCATCCATATTGGTCATTTCTCAAACTGCCAGTCGGCGCACTGATCATGAAATTTAGCCGCATAAGCCTAACAAACCTTGCTTGCAATGCAAGAATTTTACAACAGAATTTTCCAAAATCATCTGGTTGATTAATTCAAATAAGCTAAAATTCACTTGTCTTACTATAGTAATATTCATTGGAAAGGGTTTGACAAATCTTTTTTAAGTCTTTAGTTTTGGGCAACGTTTCTCACTGAGTCGCCACGATACAAGTAGCCAACCGGAGATCAATATGTCTGACAATTCAGCACAGCTCAAATTACCATCACAAGAAACCTTAGAACTTCCTATCCAAGAAGGTAGTTTAGGCCCTAACGTTATCGACGTCAGAGCCCTGGCTGCTAAAGGCATTTTTACCTATGACCCTGGTTTCGTCTCAACCGCCTCATGCGAATCCAAAATTACCTTTATCGATGGTGAAAAAGGCACTCTATTACACCAAGGTTACCCTATTGAACAACTGGCCAAGCACTCTGACTACCTTGAGACCTGCTACTTACTGTACTACGGTGAATTACCCAACGCAGTACAAAAGTCTAGATTTGAACAAACCATAAAGAACCACACCATGGTGCATGAACAGATGCTGCTATTTTTTAATGGCTTCCGTCGTGATGCACACCCTATGGCCATTATGTGTGGTGTTGTAGGTGCCTTATCTTCTTTTTATCACGACTCATTAGACATCACAAATGAACAACATAGAGAAACAGCAGCCTTTAGATTAATCGCTAAAATGCCTACTTTAGCAGCTATGTGCTATAAATATTCTATTGGCCAAGCTTTCATGTACCCACAAAACCACTTGAGCTATGCTGAAAATTTTCTGCATATGATGTTCGGTATACCCGCCGAAGCTAACAAACCTGTCAACTCTGTCTTGGCCAAAGCCATGGATCGAATTTTTATTCTACATGCTGATCACGAGCAAAATGCATCAACATCAACTGTACGTTTAGCTGGTTCATCCGGTGCCAACCCTTTTGCATGTATTGCAGCTGGTATCGCCGCCTTATGGGGCCCTGCACATGGAGGCGCAAACGAAGCCGTACTCAATATGCTCAACGAAATGGGCAACGTTTCTAAAGTAGACACCTTTATTAAACGTGCCAAAGATAAAAACGACCCATTTCGCTTGATGGGATTTGGTCATAGAGTGTATAAAAACTATGACCCTCGAGCGACTGTCATGCGTGAAAGTTGCTATGAAGTTTTGCAAGAATTAGGCTATGAAAATGACCCTATTTTTAAGCTTGCACTTAAACTTGAGCAAATTGCCCGCGAAGACGAGTATTTTGTAGAAAGAAAACTTTATCCAAATGTAGATTTCTATTCTGGGATTATTCTAAAAGCCTTAGGTATTCCAACCAGTATGTTCACCGTTATTTTTGCCTTATCACGTACAGTGGGCTGGATCAGCCACTGGCGTGAAATGTTAAGTGGTTCATACCGTATTGGTCGGCCTAGACAACTCTATACAGGCCCTGTTCAACGCGACTACAAACCCATTGAGCAGCGTTAGGGCTGAAGGCACAATTTAATCAAAGTTACTTCATGAGCTAAGCATTGTATGAAAGTCTAAATCCATTATATATTTCAATGCCTTACTGAAAATACATGAACATCACTTGTGCAAGATTTAGGTGAAACACTAACATGAACATTGGTTTTATTGGCTTAGGCACAATGGGGGGGGCCATGGCTGGCCACTTAGCAAATAATAACCATATTCTATGGGTTTATAACCGCAGTACAAAAAAAAGTCATGAATGGCAGCAATGTTACTCTGGTCATATCGCCAGCTCTATCACAGAGCTGGCCAAGCACTGCTCTATTATCATATTATGCATCGGCAATGATCAGGACGTTCACAGTGTACTGACCGAAGCCGAAGGTTTATTATGCTCCATAAAGCCTGGCAGCCTAATTATCGACCATACAACCACCTCTGCTACACTGGCTCGCAATATGCACACCCTTTGCATCCAGCAACAAGTACAGTTCATAGACGCACCCGTCTCAGGAGGTCAACAAGGCGCTCAAACTGGTCAATTGACAATCATGTGCGGTGGTGATGCAGCTTCTTTTGAGCGAGCTTATCCCTTTCTGCTCTGTTACGCAAAAGCCGTCAAGCACATGGGACCTATTGGTCATGGCCAACTGACTAAAATGGTCAATCAAATCTGTATTGCAGGTGTTTTACAGGGCCTGGCCGAGGGTTTATATTTCGCAGAGCAAGCAGGCTTGGACCCTAAGACCGCAATAGAAGCTATAGTTAAAGGCGCAGCACAATCTTGGCAAATGGAAAATCGCCACTCCAGTATGATTGCAGGAGAATACGAACATGGCTTTACTGTAGATTTGATGCGCAAAGATTTAAATATTTGCTTGAGCGAGGCTCGTAAAAACGGTGCATTGTTGCCAGGAACAGCGCTAATCGACCAATTTTATGCAGAAGTGCAACACATGGGAGGTGGGCATTGGGATACATCGAGCTTACTCGCTAGACTTAAAAACTGCAAAGTGACTTGATACTTTTTACTTGAGTTTGGACTGATAATGAGGGTAAAAAGATATCGTTCGGCTCAGCCGAAAAGTCTAAAAATTGTAGTTATATATCTAATCTTTATGGGTTTTGCTATAGTGATTTGTTTTTTAAACTGTTCAATAAAAAAGTTTCTCTGGCATCGGCCCTGCCACCATAGCAGGATCTAATCTCTCTTGAAGCCAATTGATGCGCCAATCCAAATGCGCCCCTGTTGAGCGACCTGTTGACCCAACTTGTCCTATCTCATCTCCTTGAGACAAATGATCTCCTTCGTGCACCGATATTTTGTACATATGCAAAAAAGTAGATGAAACTCCAAAACCATGATCTAAAATGACAGTACCACCCGAATAAAACATATCATGATGCACCAAAGTGACAATACCCGAAGTTGGCGCCCTAACCACGGTGCCTTTAGGAGCTGCAATATCAACACCAAAATGCGGCCTTCTAGGCTCACCATTAAAAATGCGCTGACTCCCATAGACTCCTGTAATCGTTCCCACAATAGGCCACTTAAACTTCTCCAAAAAATAGGGCTTTAGTATTTCCTTTGACCTTGCCTTTCTCACCTGTAAGGCTTCGGCTCTAATACGCTTTAACTGTGCCGCATCAGGCGACATAAATTTTTTCGCAATACCATTGATTCTCTGGATCTTATACGTACGCGGTTTAACAGCTACTGTTTTTTTTATCGTTTTTCCTTGAGGAGTGATTAACTGTAAATCAAGACGATCACCCGCATCACGCCCTAAACCAAACACAAAATACTTACCTTTAGCCAACTTGAGCACTTTCTCTTGCAAATGTAAACGCACCTTTGGATTTGTCACCGTACCCGTCACTAAAGCACCTTGCACAAAAGGCACATCAAAACGGACCCAACGATCAAAATCATGCTGATCCTCTGCAACAACGTAAGTTACCCAAAGAAATAGCCATAGAGCTATAGCATTTACAATACAGTGTGCTTGCATAGTATACTCTTGTCCCTTACGAATAAATCGATCACAAAAGACCCAACTCCAATTGAGCCGCCATCGACAACCTACTACGATCCCAGGGTGGATCAAAAACCAAACGAACAGTAACAGAATGACAGCCTGGAATTTTATCCAATTTTTGCTCAACTTCCCGCACCAAAACCTCACCCATACCACAACCAGGTGCTGTCAAGGTTAAATCAACTTGCACAGCGCTTTCTGTCACCTCTACACGATAGACCAAACCCAAGTCAAAAATATTCACCGGAATCTCCGGATCAAACACGGTTTTCAATACTTTTTCCACACTGGCTTTGGACAAAGTCAGCTCAGCAAGCTGGGCGTCTAATAAACCTTTTTTCGGTTGCTGCAACGCATCTCCATCCTCTCCACTGACTCTAACCAGCTGCCCCCCCACTGCAATGGTGTAAGCTGACCCTAAATCTTGTGTCATTTTAAAGGCAGTGCCCGCAGATAAATCAATCAACTGACCTGCTGGAATTAAAATACCCGTGCAGTCACGAATAAGCTGAGCGTTTGAATTAGCTTGCTTCGATGGAAAAACTTTCTCCGCACCCGCATCGAGATTTAACGTTGGGATTTTGGAATTGGACGGACTCATTTAAACCCTCTTTAACTAAATGTATCACTGTACCCTTCAAAATAGGTAAAGCGTTAGCATCAACGTACAATTGATTGTTCGCATCCAAGGCTACTCTCAAATCATTTGCATCAACTGCTTTCACATAATCAATAGCGTATTGATAACCAGAGCACCCACTTTCTTTTACAGTGACACGCACCCCAGCACAATCCGGATCCACTTTAACCCGCTTCAAAAAGTGCGCTTTAGCTTCAGCAGTGACTTGAACGGGATCTTCTGGATTGTATTGCTTAACGATCGACACAAAAAATCTCCTTTAGCCTCCTCATTATACTCATAACAATCACAATACTCACATCTTACTTTATCACTATTCCGTACAAACAGGCAGACTTTCACCCACATCATTAAGAGCACAGTCTAACGTATGCCAAGCCAAAGTAGCACATTTAACTCTACCTGGAAACGCTTTAACACCCGCCAACACTTTCAATTTTGTTTTTTGACAAAGATTGTCTTCAGTTTCTTGCGTCATAAACATGCGAAACTGATCAAATAAATACTGCACTTCCTCAACTGGCTTGCCTTTAATTTCTTGCGTCATTAAAGAAGCAGAAGCCATAGAAATAGCACAACCTGATCCTTGAAACGATACGTCTTTCACCACTCCAGACTCAATTTGTAAAAATACTGTTAGCTTATCACCACACACAGGGTTAAAACCTTCCTGGGTATGTGTACAAGCTGGTAAATTACGGAAGTTGCGAGGCTGACGACCATGATCGAGAATCGTTTCCTGATACAAGGCACGCAGTTCATCTCTCATTGAAACGACCTCCGTACCTGGGTCAAAGCATCAAAAAACACATTGACTTCTTCAAGTGTATTATAAAAAGCAAACGAAGCTCTAACCGTTGCCGGAAGCTCAAAACGCTCCATCAACGGCATATTACAATGGTGGCCTGCCCGAATCGCAACGCCTTCAAAGTCTAACAAAGTACTTAAATCATGTGGGTGTACTTGTTCACAATATAGAGATATCACCGAACATTTTAATGGCGCTTGGCCCAGTACTCTAATATCCGGCATTTGTGACAAGCGCTCTTGTGCCAGTTTTAACAAGGCCGATTCATGCGCTTGAATATCTGCATAAGAAAATTGATTGAAGTACTCTATTGCATTGCCTAAACCAATAGCACCAGCAATGGGTGGCGTTCCAGCTTCAAACTTATGAGGTAAATCTGCATAGGTAGAACCACTAAAGCGCACCGTGCGTATCATGTCCCCTCCCCCTTGATACGGAGGTAGCTGCTCCAACCAATGCTCTTTACCGTATAAGACCCCAATACCTGTTGGCGCAAACAATTTGTGTCCAGAAAACGCATAAAAATCACAATCTAACTCCTGGACATCAACAGGTACATGCGATACAGCCTGCGCACCATCTAAAATCACAGGAACCCCTCGAGCATGTGCCATTTGCACCATCTGCTTCACTGGATTAAGGGTGCCTAAGGTATTCGATACATGAACCACACTGACCAAGCGCGTTTTAGCCGTGAACAAATTCTCATAAGCATCCAGCTCGAGCACGCCTTCGTCATTCACAGGGACCACTTTAAGTGTGGCTCCAACTCGTTCACACAATAATTGCCAAGGAACAATATTAGAATGATGCTCCATATGAGTAATGATAATTTCATCACCCTCACCCACATAACTCTGCCCAAAAACACTGGCCAATAAATTTAAAGACTCCGTTGTACCTTTAGTAAAAACAATCGTACGATCATTGGCCGCATTTAAGAATCGACGCACTCGCCCACGAGCTGTTTCCATGGCTGCAGTCGCTTCTTCACTCAAAGCATGCAGCCCACGGTGCACATTGGCATTGTAAGATTTGTAATACTGACTCACAGCCTCAATCACAGCATGCGGTTTTTGCGTTGTGGCTGCATTGTCCAAATAAACCAGCGGACGCCCATGCACTTTACGTGCTAAAATCGGGAAATCTTGACGTACGGCTTGCACATCAAAATGATTATAAGTCATGACCATGCCCCTCAAGCTGCACAGCCATGACAGTCTGCAAATACTCTATAAAACCCACAGGTAAAACTTCTGCAGAAAACTGGTTCATGACTTCTAGGACAAAGCTTTCCAACAACAGTTGAGTGGCCTGTACTTGTGACAAACCACGTGCGCGTAAATACAAAAGCTCCGTTTCATCCAGCTGACTGACCGTAGCGCCATGGGCACATTTTACAGCATCATTATAAATTTCTAACTCAGGTTTTGTATTAATCTGAGCCGTAGAGTGTAACAATAAGTTACGATTTTGTAATGACCCATCAGAACCAGAGGCTTGAGGAAAGATATGAATACGCCCATTAAAAACCGCTTTAGCTGCATTTTGTATAATGCCTTTATACAGCGACTGACTTTGACAATGAGGCGCCTTATGGTTCAATACCACTCGCGTATCGTGATGCTCTCGATCTTTACTCAGATACAAACCTTTTACTTGGCATTCAGCACCACTTGCCTGTAAATCTACAGCTGTAAATTGCCTGATAAATCCCCCCTGCAAGGACAAGCCCCCTGCATGATAAACACTGTCTTTCTCCTGATGCATCTGTACATAATGCTGTATCTTATCATCTGACTCTAGAGCGAACATTCGAACATGCTCTAAGCTAGAACCAGGATGAAGTCGAATATTATGCACACAGCTTTGAAACGTATTGCCAAGCGACTTACTACCAATAAACGTTTCCAACAACTTGACTGGCTGACGCGTATTAATATGCGTCATCAAAGTTACATAAGAACCTGCTACAGGCACAGTTGAGGGAAACTGATACACCAGCTGTAAAGGGAACTCTGCCGTAAAATCTTTTTCTATTACCAACACCCAGGGATCTTGGCTTAATGCAATACTGGCCGCAATTAAGCCATCACCTTCCGATTGTGCCCCTTGCAAAGCAGTTTGTGTACCCTCAATCAACGCCGCATCCACCTGCATATCCAACTGAGAAGCACGACACAAACGCACACCTTGCACGGCATTCATACGTTCCAATTCTGCAGCAGATATTTGACCGGCCACCATATTCAAACGTAAAGCGTTTTCATGCACCAACGGGTGCGTTGCTGCAACCGACGCCACTACGCCCATTGTTTCGCTAAGCTTGAAATGATCAGGCATAATAAACTGCTGCAAAGGCGTGTATTTCCATCGCTCATGCCAAGACTTGGGCAAACCCGAACGCTGAAAGCTATCAGCCGATTCAGAGAGTAAAGCGTGTAACCATGGCACAGACTGAGCTTGAACACGGCTCTCTGAAACGGTTCGATTGAAAGATTCAATGTAAGCTTCATCTTGTTGCACTGTTTTCATTACCTCTATTGGTCTTACTTCCATTTCATCACGCTAACGCTTGATAGCCTTGCTGCTCTAACTGTTTCGCCAAATCTGCACTGCCAGACTTATGAATATTACCCTGCATTAAAATATGCACTTTATCGGGATTCACATGATCTAACAATCTTTGATAGTGCGTCACAATCAAAAAAGCCGTGCCAGTCGCTTTAAGCTTTTCAACACATTGGGCCACAATACGCAAAGCATCAACATCTAAGCCAGAGTCTATTTCATCTAAAATCACCAGCCTCGGTTGCAACAGCAACATTTGCGCCAATTCATTACGCTTTTTTTCACCACCAGAAAAGCCTTCATTCACTGGTCGGCTGATAAAACTTTCGTCCAAACCTACCTCAGCAAATACAGCTTTAGCCTGCTCAAGTACATCCATGGCATCCAAAGGCTCAAACCCCTGACTGACACGAACCTGATTCACAGAGGCCTTCAAAAACTGAATATTACTCACTCCAGGAATCGCCACCGGATATTGAAAACTCAAAAAAACCCCTTGTTTAGCACGCTCTTCCACTGGCATCTCCAATAAGTTTTGACCTAGATACTCAATACTACCCTGCGTGACACTGTATTGCTCATCTCCAATTAAAGCCCGACTTAAAGTGCTTTTACCCGAACCGTTAGGCCCCATGAGCGCATGGACCTGACCAGACCCAATATCCATAGTCAAACCAGATAAAATGGCTTTACCTTCAACTTCTACTCCAAGATTTTTAATTTTTAACATAACGCTCTCTATATCACTTTGAATATACCTTAGGGCCTGTTAAGAAATAACTTTTACATTTGCCGCTTCTGAACTCGCTTCGCTCAGACATACATCCGCTCTAAATATAAAAGTTATTTACCGTGCAAATGTAATTTTCATCACCTGGGGTGACGAAGATTACATCACTCATGGCTGTTTCTTAACAGGCTCTTAACCAACACTGCTAGCCAACACTGCCTTCTAGACTGACTTCCATTAATTTTTGCGCCTCAACGGCAAACTCCATCGGTAACTGTTCAAACACTTGTCGACAAAATCCATTCACAATCGTGGCTACGGCTTCTTCTTGCGATAAACCTCTTTGCTGACAATATAAAAGTTGTTCATCTGCAATTTTCGAGGTGACGGCTTCATGTTCAATTTTGGCATCCGGCTGCCGACATTCAATATAAGGAAAGGTATGAGCGCCACAAGTGTCCCCAATTAATAACGAATCGCATTGGGTATAACTGTGTGCCTGACGCGCGGTTGGAGACATACGCACCAATCCACGATAGGTATTTTGACTGAGGCCAGCTGAAATCCCCTTGGAAAGAATTGTACTTTTAGTATTACGCCCCAAGTGTATCATTTTAGTGCCAGTATCAGCTTGTTGATGGTGCTTAGTCAAAGCCACAGAGTAAAACTCACCAACGCTGTCATTGCCACGCAACACCACACTGGGGTACTTCCACGTAATCGCAGAGCCGGTCTCTACCTGCGTCCAAGAAATTTTAGCGCGATCACCGGCACACACGCCACGCTTGGTCACAAAATTATAAATGCCGCCTTTACCGTTTGCATCACCTGGATACCAGTTTTGTACAGTCGAGTACTTAATTTCAGCATCCTCTAACGCAACAAGCTCTACCACCGCAGCATGCAATTGGTTTTCGTCACGCATGGGTGCCGTACAACCTTCCAGATAACTGACATAGCTGCCCTTATCAGCAACAATCAACGTTCTCTCAAATTGACCCGTATTTAAAGCATTAATACGAAAATAAGTAGACAACTCTAACGGACAACGCACTCCTTCGGGAATATAAACAAAGGAGCCATCACTGAAAACTGCAGAGTTAAGCGCGGCATAAAAATTGTCTTTTTGCGGCACAACTGTACCTAAATATTTTTGAATCAACTCAGGATGCTTTTGCACAGCCTCAGAGATGGGGCAAAAAATCACACCGGCTTTTCCCAAAGTCTCTTTAAAGGTAGTGGCAACCGAAACACTGTCGAAGACTGCATCAACGGCCACTCCAGCCAAACGTTCACGCTCATGCAACGGAATGCCAAGTTTATCGTAAGTCCTAAGTAATTCAGGATCTACTTCATCCAAACTTTTGGGACCGTCACTTAGGGACTTAGGTGCACTGTAATAAGTAATAGTGTTAAAGTCGATCTCAGGAAACTGCACGTGCGACCACTGTGGGTGCGACATTTTTAACCATGCCTGATAGGCTTGCAGACGCCATTGCAGCATAAACTCAGGCTCATTTTTCTTCGCCGACAACGCCCGAATAATGCCTTCATTTAGCCCTGGCGGTAGAGACTCTGTCTCAACTTCAGTGACAAAACCATGCGCGTACTCTTGCGCAAGCTTTTGATCTACAACAGATTGTATTGGCTCAGCCACACCAAACTCTCCATAACTGTTATCGTTGCAATATAAGATTAAATGATCAAAATTACGGTCTGTTACTTGCACCCAGATCAGGAGTTCTCTATGCTATGATAACAAACCAATCCATACTAAATCAGTATAGATTAGTCGCATACTAATTTACCTAAAGTTAAAAATCAAGTTTTAGGCATAATTCCGTGCTCAGACTCAGCAAACTGACAGATTACGGCCTTTTGATCACTCACTTTTTGTTACAACAAAAAGAAGATGAGAAACTGCGCATGGAAAGCATTGCTACCGGCACCCACTTACCGCTTGCTACTGTACGCAAGCTGTTAAAGCATCTTGTGGATGCTAAGGTCATCGCCTCTTACCGAGGAGCCAATGGCGGTTATCAAGTCAATCGGTCAGCCGAGGACATTTCCGTTGCAGAAATTATCGAGGCTATTGAAGGCCCCATCCGCATGACCGAGTGCAGCCAAAACAGCGGCAGCTGCGACCTTGAGGAAACTTGCGCACTCAAAACCCCACTCAATTCCATTAATGAGATTGTGATGAATTTTCTCAAAACCATCACTTTAGCAGAGCTTTCAACTCACTGTGATGCAAAGGACTTGCTACCACAACCGGTGAGCTTTGGCAAAAACAACCAATGAAATAATCAAGTAAACTTAAAACCACGAAATCCGAAAGAGCCATTTATTGCTAAATCCTAAGATGAATAATTTAGCAAAATCTACAGTCAGAAAAAAGCAAACTACAAAAAACAAAGTATAATTATGTTTCCCGCCAAGCTTTACGAAAACTAACAACCAAAGGCTCTAATAAATAGTCAATAGGTCGACGGCTACCCGTAAAAATAATAACATCAGCCATCATACCGGGTAAAATTTTACGTTCTTGACCCAGTCGAGCAATCTGATCATCATCTACTTCTATTTTTGCCTTATAATATAATTCACCTGTTTTTTCATTCTCTAAGATATCTGCAGCAATATAAGTCACTTTACCTAAAATTTGTGGAGCTTCGTGCTGACTAAAAGCCGAAAATTGAATACCCGCTTCAAGCCCAACTTGCACATTGTCAATATCTTTAGGTATCACCGCCGCTTCTATCACCAAACGATCATTAACCGGAACAATTTCCATTAGCACGGCCCCAGGTGCGATCACACCTCCCAATGTGTGTACACCAGAACCCACCACCACGCCATCTACAGGAGACTTTAGCTCAGTTTGCTCATAGACATGTTCAGCTGCCAATAAGCGCTCTGTAAAGTCATGAATCTCCGTTTGCACTTCTTTTAATTCTGAGGACACTGATTCTTTGAAATTTTTTCTGATCTGAAACTTTTCCAACTCTTTTTCACTAATGCTGGAACGAGCCGCCGCTATTTGTGAAAGCAATTCACCTCGCTCACCCTCTAACTCAGCCTTATCACGCTTTAACTCTAACACTCGGGTTTGGCCAATCATGCCTTTATCCAATAATTTTTGTAACCCCAAAAGCTCACCTTCAATAGACTCCACTTGTGCAGCTTTTGCCAACTGCTGCGCATCCAACCCTTGAATTTGTTCCTGCAAATAAACAACTTGCTGATCTAATATTGCGATTTGCCCTTGCAAAGAAGCTCGACGTGCTGCAAACAGCTGCTGTTGCGAACGCAAAATTTGAAGCATCTTAGGATTTTGACGCACACTGAAATCATTAGAAAAAACCAACTTTTCATCATTTTGCTCCGCCAACAAACGGGCTTTTTGCGCCAACGCCGTATCCAAACTTTGACGCACCAAGGCCAAAGAAGTCCCTGCTCGCGTTTTATTAAGACGCACAAGCGTTTGATTGATTTTTACAGTATCACCGTCTCGCACCAAAATCTCATCAACTATCCCTCCTTCTAAGTGTTGTATTTGTTTTCTGTGCGTATCAACTTTGACTGTACCAAGTGCCAAGATACCACTGGATAAATCTGCTACAAATGACCAAAGCCCAAACCCACCAACAAAAATCAGTAAGATGAATGAACCGATTAAAATGGGCTGCTTTACAGAGGTTCGAATGGGAGGTAAAGAATCAAGTATTGCTTCCATAAGATACAGACCTAAGCCGTAATTTCAGCAGAAGTGGCTTTAGCTATTTGAGGCTTGCTGTCTGTTTCAGCTACTTCAGAGCCTATGCGTCGCGTTATACTAGGCAGTACTTCTTCAATTGGGCCAAAATGCGTCACACTACCTTGCTGAACCACCATTAATTTATCAACACCACAAATCACCGCCGGTTTGTGCGCAATCACAACACAAGTGACTTTTTGCTTTTTTAAACTGTCTATCAGTGTTCTTACACTGGCTTCACCCTCTGCATCTAAGTTTGATGTTGGCTCATCTAACACCACCAGTTTGGGTTCACCATAAACAGCTCGTGCCAAACCAATACGTTGGCGCTGTCCACCCGATAAATTTGTAGCGTCTGGACCTAATACCGTATCGTAAGCATCGGGCAACCCTAAAATCATGTTGTGAGCGCCTACTCGTCGCGCGGCCTTAACCACTTGGCTGGAGTCAACCTCATTGAAACGAGCAATATTTTCTGCCACCGTCCCAGGAAATAATTCAATATCTTGAGGTAAATAACCAATGTATTGCCCAATTTGCTCGGAAGCCCAATGCGACAACTCAGCACCGTCTAAACGTACTTGTCCTGTTATAGGCTGCCAGACTCCTACCATTAATTTCACCAAAGACGACTTGCCTGAACCGCTTGGGCCAGTGATGCCTACAGCCATACCTGCTTCAATACAAAACTGAGCACCTTTTACAGAGGCTGCCTTAGCATCAGCTCCTTTTCCATACACATTGTTAAAAACTAATTTACCTTTGGGTTCAGGCAAAGGCATAGGTTGGTGATTCTGATAATTTTCAAACACTTTAGATAAACGTAAATAGGCTCTTCGCGCGGTCAATAAATTTTGCCAACTAGAAATAGAAGACTCTACTGGAGAAAGCGCTCGAGACATAACAATGGAAGCAGCGATCATCGCACCAGGACTAATGATCTCTGCAATCGCTAGCCAAGCTCCCACACCTAAAATGGCCACTTGTAAGGAAAAACGCAAGCACTTAGTCAAAGCCACCAAAGTACCGGCTCGATCGCTGGCCAGAGCTTGATAAGCTAAAGCCGCTTTTTGATTACAAGACCAACGCCGCTGCAGACCATCAAGCATACCCATCGCATTAATAGCTTCTGTGTTGCGTGTACTGATGTCAGTAAAATCATTGGCTCTACGTTGATGATCTGCGGCGTGACTGAGCAAATTTCGTGTTCTATATTCATTAATAACAGCCACAGTAAAAAGCACAATCAAGCCCAGCAGTGCAACATGACCCAGATACGGGTGTAACAAATAAACAAAAGCTAAAAATAATGGGCTCCAAGGCACATCCAGCAAAGTCAGCATAGCCGAGCCAGTCAAGAAGGTTCTTAGGTTATCTAAATCGCGTAAAGCGTTGGCAGACTGCCCTGTTCTCAATAATAAACGGAATAAGCTGGGCGTCACTGTTTGGCTAAAAGCATTACTTAAACGCACCATGATACGTGAGCGTAACATGTCCAAACATCCCAGCACCAACAATGCCACAACGGCAACGACTGTTAAATAAAATAAGGTAGGTTCATTACGTGAGATCAACACTCGATCATAAATTTGCAGCATATACAGTGGGCCAGTGAGAATAAGCCCATTTAAAAAGAAACTGAAAAAAAACAATACCGCAGCATGCCGTTTTAAATGCTGAACTGCGGTATCAAGAGGTGAGCCGGTTACACCAGGGCTAGAAGACTTGTGACCATTCATACCAAAATTTTTAAATTGCGTGGCACCTTCGTGCAAGAAGAAGAACACTCAAGCTCATTAAGACTAACAAAAGAACTGGGGCTTCTGACACAGGAGACACGACAGTGCCATCAATCATAAACGCTAGGTCATAAAAGCCAGAAGCCGACCAAGGATCTGTCTGATCTACACGAAACCAATTCGTTAGATCACCACCATTGGCTGCATCAGCCCAATACCACTCATCATCAGCATCATTTAAAATGGACAAGTAATATTGACCGGCACCTAACGTCGTATTCAAAGCTACATCGTATTGATACATAACCTCACCAAAAAAATCGGTAACACCAGGCAGTAGCGACCTTGAAATAGATAAAGCATTTGCCTCCAGGATATCTGGATTAGAAGCGGGTTGTCCGCCATTATCACTAAACAAACGAATCGTAAAGTTATCCCCAGTATTGAGTGAGAAATAAGAACCCCACCAGGTCAAACCAGTCATATCGACTTGCTGAGTTAGCGAAAAATTATCCGCTACCTGGCTGCCTCCAAATAAGGAGGCGTACGTCCCAAAACTGGTGCCATCATCTAACACGGGTTGTGAAACAATGGGAACTGCATAAGCAGCGGATTGGGCCAACACTAAAACCAAACCTATAGCAAGCCGTAATATCTTCATGGGTTATACTCCACCTGTTTACTTAAATAAGGTTAACCTAACTCATTAATTTCATTAGTATCCTGAACACCGATCAGTGGTAATGTCGAATCTTGTGTTTCATCAGGCAACGATGAAGCCGCTTGATTATTATCAATCGCTCCAAAAACAAACTCAGCACTGTTCACTAAATAATCACTACCCTGTGATAGCGTCTCATTAGGACCACTTGCAAAATTACCTTGCTCATCAACCAACGCGCCAAACACAAATGTATTACCATCATAAGCACCAGAAGTCAAAATGATCTGACTAAACCCTTCATCAGCACTAACCTGGGCTTGTTGATTGTTTGATGAGCCATCAGCTACAAACAAGGTTTCCGAAACTACATCACCGTTTTCATTTAAAGCTTGAATTCGACCAGCTTCTCGCAATTCTCCTTCTGTATTTAACTGAGAAAAGTCAAAATTTGCTTCAGTAGCCAATGTATCCAGTTCGAAGCGCAGTGCTTCTGTACCTTCTATTTCCTGTCTAGCAACACCAGTTTCAATGACTTGTCCGCTCACTCCCAAGTCGCCTGCATACACATCACCCCCAGCAAGCAAATGCGACTGAGCACTAGAGAGTGATACTGAACTCCAACTCTCTGAGCTATCTTCTACATTGGCCTTATGACTGATATCAACAGCATCATCTGACCAAGCATTTTTCCAAGCATCTCGATCATTTCGCGGCAATCGGCTAGGTGCATCCCCAAGTTCAATCGTTGGAAATACATCATTTACACCATTGATGGTGACCGTAGCAGTAGCTGTATCCGTTCCACCATTACCGTCACTGATGGTATAAGCAAAACTGTCTGTCGCTGTATCACCTACTCCTAATGATTCAAACTGACCATTAGGATCGTAATCAAAGCTTCCATCTGCATTTAGCGTCAGTAGCGCCCCACTGGCCAAGGTGATTTGCGTGCCTATACCAGCTGCATTGCCATTGACTTCTGTCACTGTCAAAGCATCACCTTCTACATCACTGTCCACTCCATTCCCATTATCTGCTAACACATTACCCGACACTGCTGTGTCTTCGTCTGTAGCAATGGCATCATCTTCCGCTATAGGTGCGTCGTTTACACCATTGATGGTGACCGTAGCTGTAGCTGTATCCGTTCCACCATTACCGTCACTGATGGTATAAGTAAAACTATCTGTCGCTGTATCACCTACGCCTAAAGATTCAAACTGACCACTAGGATCGTAATCAAAGCTTCCATCTGCATTTAGAGTCAGTAACGCTCCACTGGCCAAGGTGATTTGCGTGCCTATACCAGCTGCATTGCCATTGACTTCTGTCACTGTCAAAGCATCACCTTCTACATCACTGTCCACTCCATTTCCATTATCTGCTAACACATTACCCGACACTGCTGTGTCTTCGCCTGTAGCAATTGCATCGTCTTCCGCTATAGGCGCATCGTTTATACCATTGATCGTGACCGTGGCTGTAGCCGTATCCGTTCCACCATTACCATCACTGATGGTATAAGCAAAACTGTCTGTCGCTGTATCACCTACTCCTAATGATTCAAACTGACCGTTAGGATCGTAATCAAAGCTTCCATCTGCATTTAGAGTCAGTAAAGCTCCACTGGCCAAGATGATTTGCGTACCTACTCCAGTTGCATTGCCATTGACTTGCGTAACAAAGAAAGAATCACCATCTGGATCATTATCAACTCCACTGCCATTATCAGCAAAGACACTTCCACTAACAGAAACATCCTCAACTGTAGCAATAGCATCATCTAAAGCTTCTGGTGACTGATTATCTGGAACATCCAATAATCCATTGATGGCGACCGTAGCTGTAGCCGTACCCGTTCCACCATTACCATCACTGATGGTATAAGTAAAACTGTCTGTCGTTGTATCACCTACTCCTAATGATTCAAACTGACCGTTAGGATCGTAGTCAAAGCTTCCATCTGCATTTAGAGTCAGTAACGCTCCACTGGCCAAGGTGATTTGTGTGCCTACTCCAGCTGCATTGCCATTGACTTCTGTCACTGTCAGAGCATCACCTTCTACATCACTGTCTGCTCCATTTCCATTATCTGCTAACACATTACCCGACACTGCTGTGTCTTCGTCTGTAGCAATTACATCATCTTCCGCTATAGGTGCGTCGTTTACACCATTGATGGTGATCGTAGCTGTAGCCGTATCCGTTCCACCATTACCATCACTGACGGTATAAGCAAAACTATCTGTCGCTGTATCACCTACTCCTAAAGATTCAAACTGACCATTAGGATCGTAATCAAAGCTTCCATCTGCATTTAGAGTCAGTAACGCTCCACTGGCCAAAGTAATTTGCGTGCCTACTCCAGCTGCATTGCCATTGACTTCTGTAACTATCAGAGCATCACCTTCTGCATCACTGTCCGCCCCATTACTATTATCTGCCAACACATTACCCGACACTACTGTGTCTTCGTTTGTAGCAACTGCATCGTCTTCTGCTATCGGCGCATCGTTTACACCATTGATGGTGACCGTAGCTGTAGCCGTATCCGTTCCACCATTACCATCACTGATGGTATAAGCAAAACTGTCTGTCGTTGTATCACCTACTCCTAATGATTCAAACTGACCGTTAGGATTGTAGTCAAAGCTTCCATCTGCATTTAGAGTCAGTAAAGCTCCACTGGCCAAAGTAATTTGCGTGCCTACTCCAGCTGCGCTGCCATTGACTTCTGTAACTGTCAGGGCATCACCTTCTACATCACTGTCCGCTCCATTTCCATTATCTACTAACACATTACCCGACACTGCTGTATCTTCGTCTGTAACAATTGCATCTTCTTCTGCTATAGGCGCATCATTTATACCTGTTATCGTAAAGGTAATGACTGCTGTATCCGTACCACCATTACCATCACTTAACGTATAAATAAATGTATCAATGTCAGAATCGCCAGCAGATAATGTCTCAAAAGCCACATTCGGTGAGTAATTAAAAGATCCATCATCATTAATATTGATGATTCCTCCATTGTCCGTTGCAAAAGTACCTGCATTTTGAACTGATAGAGCATCCCCATCAGGATCAAAGTCTACACCATTACCGTTATCATCAAACACATTGCCCGCTATTGCACTGTTCTCATCAGTACCAAAATCATCATTTTCTGCAACTGGAGGACTGTTTAGAGAGTCGACACCATTGATAGTCACATTAACAGTAGCACCATCTTGCAAGCCCCCTTCATCTTCAATGACATAAGTAAAAGTATCTGTATCTGTCTGACCTGCATTCAAGCCATCAAACTGACCGTTTGGATCATAGGTAAAAGTACCATCAACATTCAAAGTCAGCAAAGCACCACTGGCCAAGGTAACTTGACTACCAAGCGATGCAGCCGAACCATTGACTGATACAACATTCAACCCTCCTACACCACCATCAATATCTTCATCAGCACCGTTACCATTATTCAAAAGAACATTGCCATTAAGCAAAGCATTTTCATTAGTTGCAACGTTATCGTCTTCTGCAATAGGTGCATCATTTAAACCATTAACATTGATGCTAACCGTAGCTGTATCCGTACCACCTTCCCCATCAGATACTGTATATGTAAAATCATCACTACCAAATTCTGTGCCTGTCAAACTATCGAAAACACCATTGGGCTCATAATCAAAAGTACCGTCACTATTGAGTGTAAGCAACGCACCACTGGGTAAAGTAATCTGACTGTCAACATCGGCTGTATTGCCATTAACTGCTACAATACTCAAACTGTCTCCACCTGGATCCGAATCAGCACCGGCTCCATTATTAGCTAACACATTACCATTAACTGAGGTATCTTCGTCAGTGCCAAAGAAGTCATTGCGTGCAACAGGATTACCATTTTCAACTGTGACAACAAAAGTATCCGTTTCTTGTGCATTCGCAGCAGCGGAATTGTCATCAACAGTCACCGTCACCGTATAACTGCCCTCTGTTGCATAAACATGATTAACCCCTGGCGACTTGTTCGCTGTGTTAAAGACTGTCGGCGCAGAACCATCACCAAAATCAACCGTAAACGTATAAGTATCCGGATCAGGATCTGATAAATTCAAAGTACGCGCAAAATTTTGACCTTCTGTCGATGTTGCGTCAGCACCAGCCTCTAAACCTGGCGCATCATTGACTGGCACGACATTAACATTAGTTTGGGCAACCTCAGTCGAGAACACTAATCCATCACTGCCTTGCCAACCAAAACTGTCTGCACCGAAAAAGTCTTGATTGCCTAAGTATGTCAAATCTCCAGAGGCTAATTCGGACAAAGTAATTTGATCACCAGGATTGACAGCAACACCACGTAACAATAAAGTCCCTTGTGTGGGCACTACAGCAATTTCTATCAATGCCAAACCTTGTCCATCAGGGTCATCAAAACCTTCAATAAACAATTGATCATTCAACACAATGGCCGTATCTTCAAAACCATTCACAGTAACGTCTGTTACCTGAGGCGGCGCATTACCATAAAGCTGATAGAAGATACCATAGTCACTGCCATCTCCAGCCGTACCACTGGTCCAAGAACTCCATGAAACAACGAAACCCCCATCAGCCAAGGCTGAGACTGCAGGTTGATATTGCCAAGAAGAAAACTCAGTATTGACCTGAAATTCGCTGTCCAAACGATTTCCATTGGCATCGTATTGCTGTCCAAACACACCCACAGAGCTGCCATCACGCCCACTGTCGTCCTGCCAAGTAATAACATAACCGCCCGTACTAAGGCTGCTGACATTCGTGTTGTATTGATTACTGCTGCGTTCATCATTGACTCTGAACTCATTAGCAATCGGCAAACCATTATCAGCAAATTGTCTGGCATAAATACCTGTACCACTGCCATCTTGACCACTGGACTGCCAAGCCACAACAAAACCACCATCGGCTAAGGCAGTCACATCAGGCATTTCTTGCGTACTGGTTGTTTCCACATTAATTTGAAATTCTCCAGACTCACCACTACCCAAAGCACTGCCATCACGCGCAACGGCATTGCCTGTTGCATCATAACGCTGCCCAAACACACCTTGCCCATCACCATCACCTGCTGAACCACTGGTAATCGAAGTCCAAACGACTAAAAATCCACCATCGGCTAAGGTCGTGACTTTAGGTTGAGATTGTGTTGAAGACGTTTCAGTATTTACAATAAATTCTGAACCCGTCAGTGCACCCGTTTCATCGAAACGCTGGCCGATAATACCAAAGCCACTGCCATCGCCCCCTGCTGCTGCACTAGCACTCGATTGCCAAACCACAACAAAACCGCCACCTGGCAAAGCAGAAACATCCGCATTTTCTTGTGTTGAAGAAGTACTCGTATTCGCAACAAATTCCCCAGCAGTAGCCGTTGGGGTACCATCACTTGCCAAACCATCAAACTGTCTAACAATAACCGCGTTACCACTGCCATCACCTGCTGGAGCACTGTTCGCCGAATCCCAAACGACAACAAAACCACCACCTTCGGTTGCCGCAATTTGTGCATTATTCTGATTGCTAGAAGTCTGTGTATTAATTTGAAATTCAGTGCCCACTGGGTTACCCAGCGCATCAAAACGCTGTCCAAAGACACCATCTAGACTGCCATCTGCTGTCGTACCATTACTGCGAGACGTCCAAACAATAACAAAGCTACCATCACCTAAAGTCGCAACAACCGATTCATCTTGATCCAATAACGTTTCAGTATTGGCTTGACGCTCTCCAAACACAGGGACTGCTGCATCTGGCGTCGGTGTAATATTCACCGTTACAATCTGTGGCTCACTGGTGCCACCATCACCATCACTGACCTGCACACGAAATTGCCGGCTGGCAATGGGATCATCTGAATTATTCGCATAGGTAAGGTTTTCTATCAAAGCTTCAACAATCGCAACATCAGCCGCCGCATTGAGTGCAATTTCAAAAGGACTGCCATTGGCTCCATCCGAAACAATACTGCCTACAGCAATCCCACCAAAGGTTACTGAAGTACCCGATACACCCACTTGGCCTGGAGCGGTACCTTGATGACGAATGCCTAACTGATCTTGGGTTCCATCATCTGGCGTATTAAACTGATCCAACAAGGCTTCGGGGCTGTTTAATCGCGCTACTAAAATATTGCCGCCGTCAAAATCAGTAGAATCTGCATCACTGACAGCTAGAGCACCGTTCATATCCAATAATTGTGGCGCTGCATTCACAACACTTTCTGAATAAGTAACTTCACTGTTTAACGCTTCCAATTGTGGCGCCGCTTGAGGGTTAAATTCGTCCGCTTGGCCATACAATTGATGGAAAATACCATAATTGCTGCCATCAGCCGAACCTCCACTAGAGAAACTTTGCCAAGCAATTACAAAGTTGCCATTGGGCAAGCCAGTAACAGCTGGACTCATTTGCGTGCTGGAGAACTCTGTATTAACTTGGAACTCACCATCTACACGGTTGCCCACTGCATCATACTCTTGAGCAAAAATACCGCTGCCGCTACCATCACGACCGCTATCATCACGCCAGGCAATCACAAAATTACCATTATCCAAAGCCGTGATGGTCGGTTCATGCTGACTGGATGAAACAGATTCATTCACTCTAAATTGATTACCAACAGGCGTTCCATTGGCTGAGAAATGCTGGGCAAATACACCCCAGGATGAACTGTCTAAAGTATTTTGATCAACCCATGCAACTACGAAAGTTCCATCCGTCAGCCCCGCTACCACAGGCGCTGTTTGATTACCTGAGACTACAGAGTTCACCTGAAACTCTCCTCCCAGTGGGTTTGCATTAGCATCAAAACGCTGAGCAAAAATACCAGTGCCATCGCCATCACCTGCTGCACCACTGGTATTGGACACCCAAGTCACAACAAATCCACCATCGGTCAAAGCCGCCACAGAAGGTAAGTTTTGCTGAGAAGCACTCTGGGAATTAACTTGAATTTCACTGCCTACAGTATTACCCACAGCATCAAAACGCTGAGCAAAAATACCTTCACCGCTCCCATCACCAGCACTGCCACTGGTCTGAGAGGTCCACGTTACAACATAACCGCCATCGGCCAATGCTGTAATAGAAGGCTGGTATTGTGTGCTAGAAAACTCTGTATTGACTTGAGTTTGAGAGCCAAGCATTTGACCATTGCCATCGTAACGCTGTGCAAACACACCCCAACTGCTGCCATCTGTGCCATTTTGGTCCGTCCAAACAACAACAAAACCCCCTCCTGCTAAACCAGCCACCGTTGGCTCCACTTGCGCACCCAACGCTTGAGTATTAACTAAAAACTCCGATCCAACAATCACACCATCGGCACTGTAACGCTGACCAAAAACACCCGTACTGGCACCGTCTTGCTCACTCGATTCCCAAACAATGACATAGCCTCCATCAGCTAACGCAGCAGCAGCTGGCCTATCCTGCTCGCCAAGTGTAAAGCTATTAACCTGGCGCTCACCCAATAATGATGGAGTACGTTCCATTTCTGGCGTAATATTCACGGTCACAACCTGAGGTAAGCTCGTGCCCCCATCCCCATCACTGACTTGAATCCTGTATTGTCGGCTTGAAACGGGATCATCAGACGTATTGGCATACGTCAAATTCTCAATCAACGCCTCTACGGCTTGTGCATCGGCATTGGCATTTAGATCAACTTGCAGAGCAGATCCATTCGCACCACTGGAAACCAAGGTACCAATGGCAAGGCCTTGATAACTCACAGACGTACCGCTCACACCAATTTGACCCGCACCACTGCCTTGGTTACGAATGCCCAATTGATCTTGACTGCTGTCATCAGGTGAATTGAATTGATCCAACAAAGGCTCAGACAAAGTCAAACGAGTCACCAACAAGCTACCACCATCAAAATCTGACGAATCTAAGTCGCTCAATGAAACGGATTCATTAAGATCCAACAGCTGTGGTGTACTGTTAACCGTATTTTCTAAATAAATCACTTCTTCATTGACTTCAGCCAAAACCGGTGAAGCTTGTGGATTAAAATCTGCGGCATCACCAAATAATTGATGCGCAATACCGTAACTGCTGCCGTCACCGGCTGTCCCACTGGTAAAAGACTGCCACGCAACCACAAAATTACCATTAGGTAATCCAGCAATACTCGGGCTAATTTGTGCGCTGGAAAACTCAGTATTGACTTGAAACTCACCGTCCACACGATTGCCAACGGCATCATATTGTTGCGCAAAAATACCATTAGCACTGCCATCAGCGCCGCTGTCATCACGCCAAGCAATGACAAAGCCTCCACTGTCCAAAGATGTAATCGTAGGTTCATGCTGGCTAGAAGAAACCGTCTGATTGACTCGGAACTGACTGTCTAATGCTGTCCCATCTGCTGCAAAACGCTGAGCGTAAACACCCCAACTAGAACCATCTAAAGCGTTTTGATCAGTCCATGCTATAACAAAACTACCATCGTCCAGGCCAGCTACAACAGGCGTTACTTGCGCCCCAGAGATAATGGTATTGATCTGAAACTCAGATCCCACTGGGCTCGCAGTATCATCAAAACGCTGAGCGAAGATACCGCTACTGTCTCCATCTCCTGCCGTGCCGCTGGTATTAGAGACCCAAGTCACAACAAAACCACCTCCTGCCAAGGCAGCCGTTGCAGGATTATTTTGGCTAGAGCTCGTTTCTGTATTAATTTGAAACTCACCGCCTAAGGCATTACCACCGGCATCAAAGCGTTGTGCAAACACGCCATCGCCACTGCCATCGCCAGCACTGGCACTGTTTTGAGAAGTCCAAGTGACAAGGTAACCACCATCAGACAAAGCGGTAATGGAAGGCTCATCTTGCACACCAGAAAATTCTGTATTGACTTGAGTTTGCACACCAAGCGCCACCCCATTACTGTCATAACGCTGAGTGAACACACCCCAACTGCTGCCGTCAGTACCATTTTGATCCGTCCAAACCACGACAAAACCACCACCGGTTAAACCAGTCACGGCCGGTTCAAATTGAGCCCCTAACACCTGGGAGTTAATTAAAAACTCAGAGCCAACAATCACACCATCGGCACTGTAACGCTGGCCAAAAACACCTGTGCTCGAGCCATCTTGCGCGCTCGACTGCCAAACAATGACATAGCCTCCATCGGCTAGCGCCGCCACACTCGGAAAATCTTGATCACCGGTAATAAAACTATTGACTTGGCGCTCCCCAAACACAGGACTCACGCCATCCGTTTCAGCCGTAATGTTCACCGTCATAATATGCGGTGTACTGGTAGCACCATCTCCATCACTGATTTGCAGGGTGTATTGACGCGCTGGAATGGGATCGCTTGATGTATTTTGATAAGTCAAGTTTTCAACCACGGCCTCAACAGCATTCGCAGTAGCATTTGCATTAAAGGTGAGCACTAAATCACTGCCATTTGTACCATCAGAATCAATCGTGCCTATGGCGACCCCACCGTAGCTGATCACGGCGCCTGACACACCCACTTCACCCGCATTGTTACCTTGATTACGAATGCCCAACTGCTCCTGTTGTTCAGCATCAAAACCAAACTGACTGGCACTACCAAAATCGGTCAAACGACTAACAATCAGTTGCCCACCATCAAAATTAGCAGAATCGGCATCACTGACTGCAACAGCACCCGTTGTGTCTAACAACTGAGGAGCAGCATTTAAAGTATCTTCAAGGAAAGTCACCTGTGATGGCAGCCCCTCTAACTCAGGCGAAGCTTGAACGGTAAAATCGCTTGCTTGACCAAACAATCTGGAAAACACACCATAATCATCACCATCTCCAGCTGTACCACTGGTAAAAGAAGACCACGCAACCACAAAAGTATCATTGGCTAAACCTGTCACTGTGGATTGATACTGTGTGCTAGCATTTTCCTGATTAACCTGAAACTCACTACCAACCGCCGTACCAGAGGCATCAAACTCTTGACCGAACACACCCCAACTATTACCGTCTGCACCACTAGCATCAGTCCAGGTGACAGCAAACCCACCACCCGATAATGCAGCAATAGCTGGGTCAAATTGACTGTTAATAAACGTTGTATTGACTTGAATATCGCCGGTTACAGCCACACCCGCCGCATCATAGACTCTGGCAAAAACACCGTCTGAGTTTCCGTCTCCACCCACAGACCCCGCCCGCGACATCCAAACAACAGCAAAACCACCACCTGCCAACTCGACCACTTTAGGTTGAATTTGGCCCGCATTAGCACCAACATTAATTTGAAATTCACTGCCTAATGGGTTACCACCTACATCATAACGCTGAGCAAAAATCCCAGCACTACTGCTGTCGTTAGAAGTCCATACCACTACAAACCCAGTGCCCAATGTCGAAATTGAAGGTTCACCTTGTAATCCTAAAAATTCAGTATTGACCTGAAATTCACTACCCAACGTATTACCCAACGCATCGAAACGTTGGCCAAAAACACCTAAGTTGTTGCCATCACCCGCACTGCCACTGCTAACCGACTCCCAAACAACAACAAAACTGCCATCGGTCAAACCAATCGCATCAACATCTGTCTGCGTGCTGCTAAATTCAGTATTGACTTGAAACTCATTGCCAACAGTCTGACCATTCACGTCATAGCGCTGTGCAAACACGCCTTGTCCGCTGCCATCCAAGCCCAACTGATCTGTCCACGTAATCACAAAACCACCACCACTCAACGCAGCTACAGCAGGCTCAGTTTGATTGCCTAACGGCGAAGTATTTACAATAAATTCAGGACCCATACGCTCACCAGCCGCACTAAAACGCTGGCCCACAACCGCTTGACCATTACCATCCTGATTCTCTGAAGACCAAACCAAGATATAACTACCATCGCTCAGTGTGGCTGCATCCGATTGATCTTGAGCGCCTTGCTCAAACAAATTAACTTGTCGTTCTGCAAGCAAATCGGATTCAGGCAACGGCGGTGTCGCCGTACCAGACACAAAGCGCTGTAAGAACACCCCAGTACCATTGCCATCTCCCGCACTACCACTGGTATTGGATGTCCATGTTATTACAAAACCACCACTACTGATGCCTGCAATCGCCGGATCCGATTGTGTACTGGAAAATTCCGTATTCACCTGAAACTCACCATCAACACGTTGACCTGTTGCATCATACTGCTGGGCAAAAATTCCATTACCACTGCCATCACGACCACTATTATCCTGCCAAGCAATGGCAAAACCGCCATTACTCAACGATGCGATAGTTGGTGCGAACTGAGAAACGCTGGTATTTTCATTGACTCGAAATTCATCGCCTACAGCAACACCGCTGGCATCATACTGCTGAGCAAAAATTCCATCACTAGCACCATCAAGACCGCTGTCATCACGCCAAGCAACAACAAATCCACCCCCACTAAGCCCCGTAACCACTGACGTATATTGTGAACCAACCGTATTGGTATTCACCTGAAACTCACTGCCAACCGCATTCCCAACAGCATCGTACAACCGAGCAAAGGTTCCCCAGCTGCTGCCATCACCCGCCGAGCCACTGGTGACAGATGTCCAAGTCACCACAAATCCACCACCACTTAAGCCCGCAACACTTGACTCAAACTGGCTCGAACTGGACTCTGTATTCGCTTGAAACTCACTGCCCACAGGATTACCAGAAGCATCAAAGCGCTGCCCAAAAATGCCCAACCCTGAACCATCAGCACTACCATGATCAGTCCAAGTAATGACAAATCCGCCCCCCGCCAGGGCTACAATCGAAGGATCATCCTGCGTACTAGAAATTGTGGTATTGACTAAAAACTCAGCGCCTTGCGCCACACCAGCATTATCAAACCGTTGTGCATACACACCGATACCTGAACCATCAGATCCACTTTGATCCGCCCAAGTCACCACAAAACCTCCACCACTTAAAGCGGCAACTTGAGGTTCATCTTGATCACTGATCGTTTGTGTATTGATTTGGAACTCGGAACCTAAGGCATTACCAGACGCATCAAAACGCTGACCAAAAACACCACGACCATTGCCATCACCCGCACTACCACTGGTTTCTGATGTCCAAACCACCACAAACGAACCATCCGAAAGCTCAGCAACACTCGACTCAAATTGATGGCTGGCAGTCTCTGTATTCACTTGTGTCTCAAGCCCCGCCGACTCTGCACCATCAAGCTCAGGCAACACATTAACAGTCACTAAAGCTGGGGTACTGGTACCGCCATCCCCATCACTGACTTGAATTCGGTATTGACGAGACCCAACAGGGTCATTAGAAGTGTTTGCATAAGTCAAATTTTCAATTAAAGCTTCTACCGCTACCACTGTAGCACTGGCATTCAAAGCAATCGTCAAATCACTGCCATTATTGCCATTGGAAGTCACAACACCAATTAAAGCACCTTCATAAAAAACATTAGCGCCACTGACACCAATCTGGCCTGCTCCCAAACCCTGATCACGAATCCCCAATTGATCCTGGGTTGCATCATCCGGTGCTTGCAATTGATCCAATAAAGCGACTGGTAACGTCGAACGAGATACCTGCACACTGCCGCCTTCAAAGTTGGCGCTGTCTAAATCACTCAAAGCAACAGCACCGTTAGCGTCCAGCAACGCAGGCGCTGCATTGATGTCGCCTTCATAATAAGTAACATCCAGATTCACCCCCTCAAGCACCGGCGCACTCTGGGAAATAAAATCGGCTTCATTACCAAACAACTGATGAAATACCCCATTACCACTACCATCACCAGCTGTTCCACTACTGTTTGATGTCCAAGCAATTAAAAAATTACCGTTATTCAGACCTGTAACCGAAGGGTTCGATTGCGTACTAGAAAATTCAGTGTTAACTTGAAATTCACCATCCACACGATGACCCATAGCATCATACTGCTGGGCAAAAATTCCATTCCCGCTGCCATCACGCCCACTGTTATCCTCCCAAGCAATCACAAATCCACCGTTATCCAAAGCGGCAACAGTCGGTGCAAACTGCGAACTGCTGGTATTTTCATTGACTCGGAATTCAAACCCCAGGGCTGCACCAGACGCATCGTATCTTTGCGCAAAAACGCCATTTACCGAGCCGTCTTGGCCACCGTCATCGCGCCAAGCTACAACAAAACCACCGCCAGTTAAACCAGCCACCACCGCTTGATACTGACTCTGCGCTGTCGTGGTATTTACTTGAAACTCACCACCAACCGCACTTCCAGCTGCATCATACAGTTGAGCAAAGGTGCCCCAGCCGCTGCCATCACCTGCCGAGCCACTGGTCACAGAAGTCCAAGTCACAACAAAGCCACCGCCGCTTAAGCCTGTGACACTGGGATCAAACTGGCTCGAACTGAACTCAGTATTGGCTTGAAACTCTAAGCCTACAGGGTTACCAGAAGCATCAAAGCGCTGCCCCAACACACCGGCACCGCTGCCATCGCTACCGCCATCATCCCGATAAACAACGACAAAACCACCATCTGCCAAACCAGCAATACTCGACTCGTATTGAGTACTGCTGGTGGTCGTATTGGCGACAAATTGACTGCCAACAGGATTCCCAGTAGCATCAAAACGCTGGGCCAAAACACCCCAGCTTGAACCGTCTGCGGCCGTATTTTGGTCTGTCCAGCTCACAACAAAACCACCACCGGCTAAGCTGGCCACAACAGGTTCAACTTGATTCCCCAAAACTGAAGTATTAATAAGAAATTCAGCACCTGACAACACGCCTGCCGACGTATAAAGTTGGCCAAAAATACCACTACCGGAACCATCTTGATTATCAGATTGCCAAACGATGACATAGCTTCCATCAACCAACCCTGCCACACTTTGATTATCCTGATTGCTCACAGTAAAGCTGTTGGTTTGTCTCTCAGACAACACTGAACCTACTCCGTCTGCATCAGGCGTAATGTGCACAGTCACAACGGCTGGGTCACTGGTTCCACCATCTCCATCTGCGATTTGGACACGAAACTGACGTGTTTCAACCGGATCGTCAGAAAGGTTCGCATACGTCAAGCTTTCAACCAAAGCTTCAACAGCTTCCAGGCTTGCATTCGCATTAAAATCGACTCGAAGCGCGCTCCCTTGGCTACCATCACTGGCGATGGTTCCAATCGTAATACCTGAAAAAGTCACATTCGTTGCATTCACACCAATTTGGCCCACACCCAGCCCCTGGTTTTGAATACCCAATTGATCTTGGCTCTCATCATCTGGCGCCTGAAACTGGCTCAACAAACCTGCCGGCTGCGTTAAACGAGTTACCAATAAACTCCCCCCATCAAAATCGGCAGAGTCCACATCATTAACATAAACGGATTGATTAACATCTAACAATTGTGGAGCTGCATTGATGCTAGACTCCGTAAATACAACGGTCGCATTCACTTCCGTTAAAACCGGTGCTGCCTGCGAAGCAACGCTGGTACCAAAACGCTGATGAAAAATACCTGTATTATCACCATCGCCAGCACTGCCACTGGTGTTGGAGGTCCAACTCACAACAAAGCCTCCACCGTTCACAGCTGTAATCGCTGGGTCTGACTGAGTACTGGAAAATTCGCTATTCACTTGAAATTCACCATCAATACGATTACCAGCCGCATCATATTGCTGCGCAAAAATACCGTTACCACTGCCATCACGGCCACTGTTATCCTGCCAAGCAACAACAAAACCCCCATCCTCTAACGCTGCAATAGAAGGCGCAAACTGAGAGCTGCTCGTATTCTCATTCACTCGAAATTCAGCACCTAACGCTGCTCCACTGGCGTCATATCTTTGCGCAAAAACAGCATCAGCTGAACCATCTTGACCGCCGTCATCACGCCAAGCAACTACAAACCCTCCGCCATTCAAACCAGCCACCACAGCTTGATACTGGCTTTGCACCGTTGTCGTATTCACTTGAAACTCTGAGCCTACAGCACTACCAGCGGCATCATAGACTTGTGCAAACGTTCCCCAGCTACTGCCATCACCCGCTAAACCACTGCTGACAGACGTCCAAGTCACCACAAACCCACCGCCACTTAAACCTGTAATACTAGGATCAAACTGACTGGAACTGAATTGCGTATTCACCTGAAACTCTGAACCCACAGCATTCCCAAGCGCATTAAAACGCTGCCCCAAAACACCAGCAGCACTACCATCGCTGCCACTGTCATCACGGTACACAATCACAAAACCACCGTCAGACAAGCTTGCTATGCTAGGCTCATATTGAGAACTCACGGTCGTACTGTTGACTAAGAACTCGCTACCAACAGCATTACCAAACGTGTCAAATTGTTGCGCAAACACACCCCAACCAGAGCCATCTAAGCCACTGTTTTGATCCGTCCAAGCAACAACATACCCCCCACCCGTAAGACCCGCAACCACAGGGTCAACCTGCGAACCCAACACGGTTGTATTCACCAACACCTCTGAGCCCGTGATCACACCTTCCTGAGTATAACGCTGAGCAAAAATACCGTTACCGCTACCATCCTGAGCATCCGACTGCCAGACAATCACATACCCACCATCGGACAAACCCGCCAGACTGGAACTGGCCTGCTCACCTGAGATAAAACTATTGACTTGTCGCTCACCCCCAACAGCAGGCAAACCATCTAACTCTGGTACAATATTGACTGTAACAATTTGCGGAATACTCGTACCGCCATCGCCATCACTCACTTGTATTGCATACTGGCGGCTCTCTACTGGATCATCAGAAGTATTTTGATACGTTAAATTCTCAACCAAGGCTTCAACACTGGTTGCGTTGGCATTATTATTAAACTGAATCACCAAATCAGTGCCATTGACACCATTTGAAACAACAGACCCTATGACTGTGCCTTCATAAGTCACATCACTGCCTACAACACCGATTTGACCGGCTCCAACACCTTGATTTCGAATACCCAACTGCTCCTGTGTTGATGAATCAAAACCCAGTTGATTATCAAACCCCAAACCCGTTAGGCGACTCACCACCAAGTGCCCACCTTCAAAATCAGTAGAATCTGCATCACTGACAGCAGAAGCACCGTTCATATCCAATAACAGAGGGCCTGCATTAAGATCATTTTCATTAAACGTGATCTCACCGCTGATTCCCTCTAACTCTGGACTGACTTGCACAGCAAAGTTCGCAGGATCACCAAAAGTACGTGAAAACACTCCATAACCACTGCCATCACCGGCTTCACCGCTGGCATTACTGCTCCAAGTGACAACGTATCCTCCATTTTGTAAAGCTGTAACAGAAGGCTGATACTGAATACTACTGCTTTGTTGATTCACCTGAAACTGCACACCAACCGGGTTACCGGCTCCATCAAATTCTTGACCAAAGACACCCCAAGAGCTGCCATCCGCACCACTTTGATCAGTCCAAACGATGACAAAACCCCCAGTAGATAGCGCTGCAATAGAAGGTTGTGACTGACCCGATACGGTGATCGTATTAACCAACACTTCTCCTGTAGCAGGATTACCCGCCGCATCAAACACACGAGCAAATACACCAGCACCAGACCCATCACCAGCCGAACCACTGGTCAAGGAAGCCCAAGTCACCACCAACCCACCATTGGCCAATTCTACAACTTGGGCTTCCCCTTGATCCGAAGCAACCTCAAGATTAACTTGCGACTCCAACCCTACAGCATTACCGTTGTCATCAAAGCGCTGCAAAAACACTCCATTACCCGAACCGTCCTGCAACGACGAAGTCCACACCACAACAAATCCTGCACCAAGCGCAGTCACAGCTGGATCAAATTGATGATTTGCACCAGTCGTATTGATCTGAAACTCTGAACCAAGCGCATTGCCCGCCGCATCGAATCGCTGTGCAAACACACCTGAAACACTTCCATCCGAACCACTGTCATCACGCCAAGTGATCACATAACTGCCATCGCTCAAGCCTGTAACAGCAGGCTCCTGCTGTGAAGAAACAGTCGTGGTATTCACTAAAGCCTCACTGCCAACTGGCTGGCCATTCACATCATAAAGCTGGCTATAAATACCCCAACTGCTACCGTCATGACCAAACTGATCCACCCAGGTCACTACAAAACCACCACCTGCCAAACCGGTAACGGACGCTGTCGCTTGATTGCCTAAAACTGTGCTGTTGACTTGAAATTCCGCGCCTAGCCGCTGCCCAGACTCAGTGAAACGTTGTGCAAAAATACCATCAACATTGCCGTCCTGACCCCGGCTGGTCCAAACAATGATATAGCTACCATCAGCCAGTGTACGGACAATGGATTCATCTTGATCATCATTAGCATAAAGATTGATTTGACGTTCGTTAAAAAGAGTGTCTATAGTATTTGCAGTCATCGCGTCACCACTTCTAATTAAAATTTAATTAAAATTTTTCTTAACTTAAGCATTTGAATGGCCATCAGCTTTAACATTTAGCCATTATTTAATAACCCTATATAAAATCAAAATTACCACTGCGCGAAAGCAAGGTTTACGCCATGAGGGTTTTTACTTTCAAAAACAAAAAACTAACGTGAGTGCATCAACAAATAAAAAAACAAAATGTAAAATAAGTTGACGCAAATACAACACAATGGACGGTCAAACTATAGGCCTGAACAAATGACTTGAAACCTTTGTCGATTTTGTGCATTACACTCAAACCTGCAACCCTCCCTTCAGGAATTGAGGCACGCTTCATATAAACTCAAAGAGTTAAGGGATTTTATTCGAAAAGGTAAAAAATATTTACCGTATTAAATAAAAAGGAGACTCTCTGCTCCGAATACAGAGATTAATCAAATCAACAAAGGAGGTGAATTAAAGCAAAATACATTTTTTTATCATTTGCCCTCACTTCTTTACAAGCGGGAAGCGTGCACTACTTTGTCTGGAGAATATACAGGCATTACTTGCTCAGTAGCCTGCATGGACTCTGAATAGCTGAAAAACTGGTTCTTCTAGTACGTTCAGCCCCTGAGCGCCTATACACTCTTTAATTTCGTTATAAAATACTTCGGCCTCGCCAGAGGGGTCAATAGCAGGCTCTGCTCTATCCCAAAATTTTGATAATTGATCAAAGTTAAGAGGAGTTTCCCATATATTGTAAACCTGCTTGAGTAATTGACATGCGGTTTCAATGAAAGTTTCTTTTCTCAGAAGAGGGGAGGTTAATTTAGGATATTTTGTGGAAAGTTCATTTGCAATCCACCAATTTTTATATGACATAGTATCAAGGATTGCGCGATATGCGTTTTCCGCTGAAGCGCCAAGACATCTAAGTATCTGTATAACTTTGGCTATCTTTGTTTCGCGGGCATTTTGGGTAATTAGTTTAAATAAGTCATTGTATCTCTTTGCTTGTATCGTTTTTTGCTCTATAACTGCTTTAGGTGATAAATTCTGCACTTCACCATAAGTCAAATCTGATCCATAATAGGGAAACATATCAATTTTTTTACCAGAGAATTTGCCCATCATCATATCTTGGTCTAATCGATTGCGGATATAATGTATCATTTCATCATCATTTGTAATAGGTTGGCTATAGAGAGCAGCAAGACCATACGCGGTAACAATACTACTCATGCTACACAAAAGCATCTTAGCTTTGCTCGGAGGTAGCCTTAGTGAAACAATAGTTCCTATGGATCCTGCTGTCATCATAGCTATCGGCATGATTTTACTTAATACATTTTGTGAAGTATTGATGTTTATGCACGGAACGTTTGTATCACTGTTTTTTTGCGCAAAAATATTGATATTCATAATGTTTGTGCCTTAGACTTGCTGATTAATTTTACTATTTAAAAATAGTAAAATAGATTCAGTGGTTAATGTATTACTTGTCATTGAGCATTGTAAGTTTTATCAACTATCTGCTAGCATTCAGACCATTAAGTGTTTTTATCAAATATCACCACCACTTGGCAATTTACCTTTGACATGATAAACAAAAGCTAATACTTGCGCAATGATTAGATATAGGTCTTGTGGGATTTCATCTCCCAACTCCAGTTTTGACAATAAACAAGCCAGTTCTTTATTTTCATAGATGGGGATTTCATGCTCCATGGCGGTTTGTAGAATCATCTCTGCTAAGCTTTCTGAGCCAATGGCGCTGATAAAAGGAGCTTTTTCTCCATCATATTCTAAAGCTACAGCGGTTTTATGACATTGGTCTTTTTCTATCATAGTTTAATGTTTACCATAAAGTTTTCGTTGAGCTTCCTTTGTTCTTTAGGTAAACCTTTATGGCAGGCACATTCTTTTAGCGTAATCGCTGTTTGGTTAAAGGAACTTTTCAATGTTGACAGATGCTCCTTGACGATTTTGTGTGTTATTTCAGATTCTGCAAATAGATTTAAAGATAACTCACCACTGGTATACAGACAACGCGCTTTGACTATACCATATTGTTCGAAATTAAAAGACAAACTGACACGCCATATTTTTTCGTTTGAGCGAGCTGCTGTCTTGTTAGTTGCTTGCTCTTCTATTTGAAGAGAGACTGTTTCTATAAAATGGCCAAAAGTAATTGGGATTTCAATAATGCTGTGCAAACGAAAAGAATGATCTGTTTTCGATCCACTTTGTGCTAATACCATCAATTGATTGGTCGTAATTTTCAGTAATTTCTTTTCTATGTCCTTAATCACTTGTTTAAGAAATAGTTCTGATTTTTGAGGATCTAAGGATGAGTATAAAGGAATTCTAGATTCAGGTTTAAAAAGATGTTCGATTAAAGTATCAAGAGAGGATAGCGTGCCTTGCTTGTTACTGTTAATAATTTTGCCAGAATGAAACTGGTTTAAAAAAATAAATAAAGTCTTAATAGCTTCTAGTGATGCTAATTGTTTGGTTGTTTTTCTAGATGATGTTTGCGTGTCGCTTAAGCTCTTGATAATACCATTAAGCTTGTCTAAAAGCGTTAGCAATTGTCCTTTAGTATCTTGTATGACCGCATTTTTATCTAACCCTTGGCCTTGAGCGAGTTTGGCTTCCAAAAGCTGGCCTGCGTTTTCGATGATCGTTTTTATTTTAGTGGAGCTGATTTTTTTAGAGTCAAGTACATTGGCTGCCAGCAAAGATAAAATAGCCTGTATTTGTTGATGCTCGCTGCTGGGTAGTAGTTTGGCAAGAAGGGCTGGATGCAAAATCAAACTAGGCAAAAAAGTTTGCCCAGGTTCTTTGTGGCTACTGAATTGCCTGATGACTTGAGCTTGCAAGTGTTTAGCTAGGACATCAGTATGTTGAACTTGGAAAACGGTTGGAGACTGCTGTCTGATCCATAACTTGGTTCCCTGCGCATACGCTATTTTAGATAGTACTTGTAGTGTGGTTTCAGGTGATTGTAAGGTCAGTTTATGTAGGTTTTTGTCAAAGAATAGTGAGTTTAATGCATCGCGTTCGGCTGTGAGAACTTTAGCATCAATAACTTGCATTAACATCGGTTGGTTTTTTAGAAAGCCAGACTTGAGTAATTCAAGCCCCTGCTTCATCTGACTGGACACAGTTGTCAGTTTTTGATCACTGTTTTGTATCAAAGTTTGGGTGTTCGTAGTGTTTAGAGTATTTGACGGATGTGAAAATTTGTCCATATTCGTCAACTTTACCGTGACAATACCTTTTTTTCATCACTTGGGGTGACGCAAAAGGTATCGCTCATGGCTGTTACTGTGAAACGAGTCTGTGGTGTTTTTGCTTATGTCTTAGTCTCAGTATAGTTGCCGCATTTGTGTAACGTTTGCTCTATCGACAGCCCTTGTTAACTAAGTTAACTAAAAACCAACTCATGAACTTTAAATCAATGGGTTATAATGGAAAAATATGTCTTTGTCATTAGTAGGGTTAAGTGTCGAAATAGAAGGTAGGCCTTTATTTGAAAGTATTACTCATACCTTAGAGGTTGGTGGTATTTTGCAAGTGAAAGGTCGCAATGGCAGTGGTAAAACCACATTGTTAAAAACTATTTGTGGTTTAAACTTGGATTATGAAGGCATAATTAAGTGGCATGATGCTAGCATTGAGTTGTGTTTTGACGATTACAGCACACAACTGATCTATATTGGCCATAAAGCGGGAGTTAAAGAAACTTTGACGCCTGTGGAAAACTTGCTTTGGTATGGAGCAATGTCTGGGGGTCAGTGGCCACAAGAACATATTATGGCTTGTCTTGAAGCTGTAGGCTTGAAAATGGCAGCACAACGCCCAGTCTATACACTTTCAAGTGGTCAAAAGCAAAGAGTTAAATTGGCTCGTTTACTGATTGAGGAGCGCAAATTTTGGGTGCTAGATGAACCTTTTACCGCGTTGGATCAAGAAGGTGTTGCAGAATTCGAAAGCCTGATTGATGCTCATGCTAAGGCTGGTGGTATGGTGCTGCTCACTACCCATCACCGACTCGGTTGGCAAAGAGAATTTGATATACTCATGTTAGAGGATCATTAATTTTACTATGTCTGTACCATTATCTGAAGTGCTCGGTGCACGTCTACCACAATTAAACAACTCGATTATTTGGGCACCGATAAAAGCTGTATTTTTACAGGAAGTGTTGTTATCTTTGCGTAATCCACAGCAGTGGTTGAATCCTATCATTTTTTTCGTAATGATTATCAGTTTATTTCCTCTTGGTATTAGTCCTTCTAAAGAAATGCTTTCTGCAATGGCGGTTGGCGTAATTTGGATAGCAGTTATTTTAGCTAGCATGTTGGCTGCTGATAAGTTATTCAAGGCAGATTTGGCGGAAGGAACACTAGAGCAATTGGTGTTAAGTTCAGTACCTTTAACCCTTGTTGTACAAGCCAAGCTGGCAGGGCATTGGTTATTTACAGGTTTGCCTATGGTGCTGTTAGCGCCTTTACTATCGGTTTTTATGTTTCTAGAAGTGAACTTAATCAAAGTTTTGATGGTCACATTGTTGTTAGGAACACCCATTATTACTTTTATCAATGCCATAGGCGCTGCTATTACTTTATGTGCTCATGGAGGGGGTGTGGTGTTGTTATTGATTTGTTTGCCCTTACAGATTCCTGTCATTATTTTTTCTACAGGTGCAGTTTATTCGGCGATTAATCAACAAGATTATATGGGGCAGCTTGCGGTATTAGGGGCTTTGTTTTGCTTATTCGTGTTTCTAGCACCGTTTGCTATTGCAGCGGCTTTGAAGGTAGGGGTTTGTAGTCAATAGGTCAGTAATGAATATGAATAGTCATTGGTTTATTCGTTTTTATCATAAAATGGGTTCGCCTAAATATTTTTATGATCTTTCTGGGCGAATGATGCCTTATTTTGCTGTCATTGCTGTGCTGTGTTTGAGTGTTGGTATGGTATGGGGTTTGGCTTTTGCTCCGCAGGATTATCAACAAGGTAACAGTTTTCGTATTATTTATATTCATGTTCCTTCAGCCAGTTTGGCGATGTCTGTTTATGGTTTAATTGCTGTGTGTGCCCTGGTGGCTTTGGTTTGGAAAATGAAAATGGCAGACATTATTGCCAGTTCAGCGGCAGCTATTGGTGCAGCCTTTACGTTTCTAGGGTTAGCTACTGGTGCGATTTGGGGTAAGCCAACTTGGGGTACTTGGTGGGTCTGGGATGCACGTTTGACATCTATGTTGATTTTACTGTTTTTATATATGGGCCTGATGGCTGTTCGTAGTTCTATACGTAGTCCTAAAATAGCCGCTCAAACTTGCCATATTCTAGCATTGGTTGGTGTCGTGAACTTGCCTATTATTAAGTATTCTGTTAATTGGTGGAATACTTTGCACCAGCCAGCTACTTTCAAACTCACTGAAAAGCCAGCTATGCCTGCTGAGATGTGGATTCCTTTACTGATTATGGTTGTTGGTTTATATGCATTGTTTGGTTTCCTGTTATTCTTGCGAGCCAGAACGGAAGTGTTAAAGCGTGAGATAAAAAGCCAATGGATAAAAGAGGAAGTAAATTGATATGCAATTTGATTCATTGATGGACTTTTTAACAATGGGGCAACATGGCTTGTATGTTTGGAGTGCCTATGGTATTTGGTTTGTCACTATTTTAGGGTTGATTTTTCATTCATTACATCAGAAAAAACAATTAAAAAAAATAATAAAACAAAAACATTGTGAGTGATTTAATATGCATAGGGTCAGAAAAAAAAGATTGATTGTGATATTAAGTCTATTGATAGGTGGTATAGGGGCTGTTGCCTTATTACTATATGCTTTAGGCACTAATTTAAATCATTTTTTTACGCCTTCAGAAATTGTGCAGGGGCGAGTGAAGGAAGGGCAAAACATTAGAGTGGGTGGACTGGTTAGAGAAGGCAGTGTTGCACGAGATCAGAAATCTTTGAAAGTGAGCTTTGATATTACCGATAATCAGTCCAATGTGACTATTGAATATAAAGGTATTTTGCCGGACTTGTTTCGTGAAGGGCAGGGTATTGTTGTTACTGGACGTTATGCGGGGTCAGCTAACGTAATTGCTGATGAGGTGTTAGCAAAACATGATGAAAATTACATGCCGCCAGAGGCATTAGAGGCCATTCAAAAAGCGGGGCATCCTGCGCCCGTGAATTAAGGTAATTAGTTTTGGGTAAGTGATTCTTCTAGGTTGATGTTTGTTTTCCACTTGAACTAATAATATGGTTAACAAACCTAACTTCTAATGATAAAATGCCCCATCTCCACGCTATAAATAATAGCAAATTGTATCATTGATAATTTAAAGCACGTGTATGGATATTGATCAGATAGCCTATCAAATCGAGACCTCTCCCACTGTTCGCCTCTTGCGCAGTGATCACGCTTCATTAGCACTCAGTTTCTTTTTCATGGTTTTCAAAAAAAACAACCGCTTGCAGGTTCCTTTTGCTGAATTGAGCGAATTATTAGAAGAATATCTCACCCACCTGCGTGCGCAAGAGTCAGAAGCCTACCCTCACAAGGCCGATCATTATTTAAACCAATGGTGTGACGACAAACACCGCTTTCTTCGTAAATACTACGAAATCGAGTCAGACGAGCCAGTTACTGAACTGACCTACGACACTGAGCGATCATTAGAATGGATGTGGAGCCTGGAAGCAAAAGAGTTTATTGGCACACAGTCACGCTTTCTTACGATTTTCGAAAACATGGAACGCCTAGCTTCTAACGCCAATACAGACCCAGAAACACGCATACAACAGTTGAAGACGCAACGTCGCACCTTAGATGCAGAAATCAAAAACATTCAAGCGACCGGCGCCGTCCCTTTAATGGATTCAACCCATATTCGAGAAAGGTTCTTAAATTTAATTGAAGACTCCAGACGCTTGATTTCAGACTTTCGCTTGGTTGAAGATATCTTTCAAGAGCTGACTCACAACGTTAAAACACAAAAGTTACAAGAAATGGTCACAAAAGGTGACATTCTCAGCCAAGTGCTCGATTCCTACGAATACCTGGAGGAATCCGACCAGGGAAAAAGCTTTGAAGCTTTTTGGAACTTTCTTATCTCGGCCGAACAACAAGAAAAACTTAAGCAGCTCACGGATCAAGTGTTATCTATCCCTGAAATTCAAGATTATATTGCCAAAAATCCACACAGAGGAGAGCGTAGCGCTTTAGTCAAAATGAAACATCGGCTGTTGCAGGTGGGCCATAAAGTATTAAGATCAAAACACCGCCTTTCTGAAGAATTACGCAAACTTTTGCATCAGCAGACCCTTCACGAAAACAAACAAGTCAATGAATACATACATGCAATTAAAAAGCTTGCGCTAGATTATCGAACTGAATTGTTCAAAGATAATAGGCGGGCATTGGCTTGGCTCGACTTTTTACCACACATTTACTTGCCCATGGAGCGTCCTTTGTGGCAACCTAAACAAGACATTAATTTTAAGAAAAATATTTTAGAGCTAGGCACAACAGAACTTAACTCTGAGCAAAATGAGCACTTTGATAGAATGAAACAGCATGCGGTAGACATGCAACAACTTAATAACAACATTGCCACAGCCCTAGAAACAACTGATCAAATCAGTTTAAACGATCTGCTTGTAAAATATCCCATAAAAAAAGGCAGTTCTGAACTTGTAGCCTACTTAAAAATAGCCACTCAAAGCCGCCAACACGTCATTGATACAGAAAAAACGGTCCTTATCCACTTCAGTAGCTTCACCCAAACAGGCCAAGCACGCTTACCACACATTATCTACTGTAACAACAACTGAACAGCACGAGAGACTTCATGGAATCCATACTAGAATTGGCACAGCCTGAACAAAATAGGGCTAAAACAAACTCAGAGCAAAAAAACAATGAACTGGCCACTTTACTCATTAAATTACTCCAGGGTTTTGTATTGAGTACTGACAAAAAAACCTGGGAGGCCCTGCTGATACATCAAACTTTTGTACGAGACTATTTTGCTAAAATGCATCACAGTGTGCACTTGAACCAAGAGGAAGGCTTTGCTTTTTTACGTAAGGGGCTTCCTACCCTAGAAGAAGAATCGGATCATACGACAGAATCCAACGATAGCGTACCTAGCCTCATGCGTCGTATGCCTCTTTCCTTTGAGGTCAGCTTATTATGTGTGCTACTGCGTGAAGCCCTAGAACAGTTCGATTTTTCTGTTAGCGACGATCATCGGCTCATTTTAAACAGAAGTGATATCCACAATTTATTAAAAATTTTTTACAACACTTCTACAGACGAAATCAAACAGGCCAAAAAATTTGATGCTTTGATCAATAAAATCATTGAGTTAGAGTTTATTAAGCCTTTATCTAACAATGCTGATGCCTTTGAAGTAAGAAGAGTCATCAAAGCGCTAATTGACGCTGAAAAACTCAAAGAAATTAAAGAATCTATGCGTCAACAACTTAATTTGAATAATACTGATTGATATGAGAGAAAACTCTAATGATTGACACAATTGCTCCCGAAGCCCCTACATCTGCCAAAGCCAAAAAACACAAATCTACAAAATGTACAGACAAACAAATCGTTATCAACTCTGAAGCAGGTTATAGGCTCCAGCGCCTTGAAGTCCTAAATTGGGGTACTTTCGATCAAAAAATATGGCTTTTAAATAAAGCTGGCTATGGTTCGTTGCTAACAGGAGATAATGGCTCAGGCAAGTCTACGCTCGTAGATGCCTTATTAACTTTACTGGTACCTAACAAAAAGCGTAACTACAACCTATCTTCAGGGGCAGAAAGACGTGAACGCTCAGAACAATCGTATGTCAAAGGTGCTTACAGTAAAGAGCAAAATGACTTTAACCAAGGGCAAGTTAAATACCTACGCCAAGAAGATCATTATTCCGTGCTGTTAGCCAGTTTTCAAGACAGCACGCAGGCTAATACTGTTGTGTTATGTCAGGTGTTTTGGTTTGATAATAACCAACTGAAAAAGATCTATGTGATCTCCCACACAGATTTAAGTATAGCTAAGCACTTTAACCAATTTGCCAACGTGCGAGAGTTGCGTACCCGATTAAAAAACATTGCTTCGACCGAACTCTTCTCAAGTTTCAATGATTATGAAAGTTATTTTCGCCAAATCGTTGGTTTGAGATCGGCTAAGGCCTTAGATTTGTTCAACCAAATTACAGCCATTAAAGAAATTGGACAACTCAATGGCTTTGTTCGTACTCACATGCTGGATGCAACCGATGTCAAAGAATTACTTGATCAATTGTATGAAAATTACAACAATCTTTCTCTCGCCCATCAAGCCATTGTCACAGCTAGACAGCAACTGACAGAGTTAGAGCCTTTAGTTGAACTTATGCAGACTCACAGGGAAAATAGTGAGCAAATACTTGAATTCGAAACTCAGCAAACTTATTTGCCTTATTATTTTGAACGCAAAAAACAAGTCTTGCTCAATGAGAGCCGAGCGACTCTGCAAAGTGATCTGGCTACACTGGAAGGAAAATTGTCAGCTATCAATGAAAACTGCCACTCATTACAAGCACAACATACTGAGCTCAGTATGTCCATGAACCAAGATAAAACCACCCAAGCTGTAGAAAGATTTGAGCTGTTAATGAATCGACAAAAAGAAAAGAAACAAGAGAAATTTCAATATCACCAACAATATATTGCTTTGAGCAATAAGCTGGAGCTTAGTGAGCCAACAGATTCAGAAATTTTCAGCCAGAATTTAGAGACACTCAAAACAATAGAAAATACAACAGAAAATGCACTGACTGATCTTAGAGATCAAGAATATCAATTCAAAAAAGATCAAGAACAAAATCAACAAAAGCTTGACAAGCTTAGCATGGAAATCGAGTCTTTAAAAAATAGAAAGAATCAAATTCCAGAGTGTTATGCAGCGTTACGCCAAAGCCTTGCGGATCACCTTAATATCAAAACTGCAACATTGCCTTTTATTGCCGAGCTGATACAAGTCAAACCTAATGAACAAGCCTGGAAAGACAGCATAGAACGTGCTTTACGAGAGATTGCCCTGAACTTGCTGGTTCCCAAAGAACACTGTCATAAAGTAAACCGTTATCTCATCAAAAATCATTTAGGCTTGCAATTACGCTACCATGCCATTGATCTAGAAAGCGAGCATTCTTTGGTCAATGCTGTAATGGAAGATAACATACTTTATAATAAATTGGAGTTCAAACCTAGAGCTAAACCTTATGTTAACTGGATAAAGAACTTGCTTTATAAGAATTATTCGTATGTCTGTATTGCTGACACAAAAGATTTGCGCATCAACTCACAGGCATTGACGCAAGTAGGCTTGATTAAACGAAACAACTCACTGCACGAAAAAAATGATCATTGCCAGCCTGATGATTTTGATCAGCACCTTCTGGGATGGGATAACAGTGCGAAACAAGCTTTTTTAATAAAAGAATATAAAACTTATGAAAAAAACTTGAGAAGTGTGGAGAAAAAATTCAAAGAATCTCTGCAACAACTCAAGAAAAATGAAGCTCTGCGCGACACTTGCCAACAGCTTAAAACCATGAAGCCTTTTAGCAAGCTAGATTGGAGCACACACGCTAAAGAAATAGAAAAACTGTCAGAACAGTGTAAAGTACTGTTAAGTAAAAATACTAATACGCAAAAATTAAATAGTAGTTTGAAAAGCCTCAAAGCAAAGTTGACAAAATCTCATGAACGAAGAGACAAGCTGCTGGCAGACATCGCTGTTCTACAAAACCAGCTTTCTGTTAACCAAGCTCAGCTGCAAAGCACCACAGAATTGTTGGAAAATCTACCCGTCAATAAAGAAAAAATCGAAAACATTGAACGTAACATTGAGAAGCTCTTAAAAAAATCCAAGCTGTCGATTAAAAAAGCCAATATTGATGACATTCATCATACTTACAATACACTAGGCAATGAACTGAATGCTCGTTTAAAAACTTTTAATCAAAGAAAAAATGGTTTGATCACAGCCATGGTTAAGCGCATGTCTAATTTTAAAGCTTTATTTCCAGAGAGCAGCACGCAGCTCGATGCTTCAATAGACGCACTTGATGGATTCATGCAACTCAAAGAGAAACTGGATCGGGAATCACTGCCCGAACATGAACAACGCTTTAAAAAGCTGTTGAATAAAAGCGTACTTAATGACATGTTAGCTTTCAGGTCCACTCTGGATCTCGCCTACGAAAACATTGAAGAATCGATCCAGCAACTGAATGACTCACTGAAAGAAATTCAATATACTGATAAAACGTATGTCCAACTAAAAGTTACCAAAACCCGTGATGCTGAAGTCAGAGAGTTTCACAACATGATAAATAATGCTATGAAAATGACGGAGAAAGGTAATAAAAATGCTGAGTTGGAAGCAAATTTTAGTAAAATAAAACTCATTTTAGATCAATTGAAAACACAAGAGCGATGGCGAAAAAAGGTAATCGATCCACGCAATTGGGCTGATTTTTTTGTTATCGAACATTACAAAGATGGTCGAGGAGAAAAAAACTTCTATTCTGATTCTTCAGGTTTGTCAGGTGGTCAAAAAGCCAAGTTAGCTTTTACTATTTTGGCTTCGGCTGTTGCTTATCAATACGGTTTAAACAGTCAAAATAAATCGAAAAAATCCTTTCGTTTTGTCGTGATTGATGAGGCATTCAGTAAATCTGATGAAACCAATGCTCGCTATGCGATGGAATTGTTTAAAAACTTAGGTCTGCAATTAATGGTTGTTACACCTAGGGATAAAATTTACGTGGTTGAGCCGTACGTTAAAAATATTTTTATTACACAAATCAATGAAGACCAAAGTTATTCACAGCTATACAACATGCATATTGAATTATCTTAGGAGGTGTCCCAGAATAAAGTTTACAAGCTTCGCTCCTGAACTCGCTGCGCTCAGACATGCATCCGCTCACATTGTAAACTTTATTCTGGGACAC
>JANQJO010000122.1 GCA_028281605.1 Pseudomonadales bacterium | reverse complement strand
GAATGGTCACGAAATAACTTTAACATTTGGAGCGGATGCATGTTTGAGCGAAGCGAGTTCAGCAGCGGAAAATGTTAAAGTTATTTCGTGACCATTCCTTACTAGCTTACACTTAAGGAAAACGCTATATTTTACAACTTTTACAACACGTTCTAAGATGACTCTTCAATCACAGGAATTTTACCTATTTTAGCTTGCCATATTTTAGGCGCACTGGCATGTACCGATACGCCTTCACTATCAACAGCGACTGTAACAGGCATATCTTCCACTTCAAACTCATGAACAGCCTCCATCCCCAGCTCGGGAAAAGCGACAACCTTACTGTTACGAATAGCCTTTGAAACCAAATAAGCCGCACCCCCTACAGCCATCAGGTAAACAGCTTTATGCTTGCGAATAGCTGCAATAGCTTGTGGCCCACGTTCAGCTTTACCGATCATACCCAAAAGCCCAGTCTTAGCTAACATCATTTCGGTAAACTTATCCATTCTTGTTGCCGTGGTCGGTCCTGCTGGCCCCACCACTTCATCTCGCACAGGATCAACAGGCCCAACATAATAAATAAACTTATTTTTAAAATCGAGCCCAGGAGGCAAGCTCTCACCGCAAGCAAACAAATCCTGAATGCGCTTATGAGCCGCATCACGCCCAGTCAATAAGGTTCCGGATAACAATAATGTCTCACCAGGCTTCCAACTCATCACCTCTTCTGATGTAACACTGTTTAGATTCACTCGTTTCGCCACTTCCCCAACTTCATAATTCAACTTTGGCCAATCTTCTAAACACGGCACTTGCAATACGGCTGGACCCGTTCCATCTAAACTGAAATGAATATGACGAGTGGCTGCACAATTGGGTATCATTGCTACAGGCAGCGAAGCAGCATGTGTGGGATACTCTTTAATCTTCACATCAACCACCGTCGTTAAACCACCCAAACCTTGCGCTCCAATACCTAAGGCATTCACCTTATCATAAAGCTCCAATCTCAACTCTTCTACTCGATTTTGCGGGCCTTTAGCAATTAAATCTTGAATATCAACTGGGTCCATCAGCACTTCTTTGGCCAAAATCATCGCTTTCTCAGCCGTACCACCAATACCTATACCTAGCATACCAGGCGGACACCAGCCCGCACCTAAAGTAGGAACGGTTTTCAATACCCAATCCACAATGCTGTCACTGGGATTGAGCATAACCAATTTAGCTTTGTTTTCAGACCCTCCCCCCTTAGCAGCAACCGTAATATCGACTTTATTTCCTGGAATCACTTCATAATGTATGGTTGCCGGCGTGTTATCTTTTGTATTCGCACGCTTACCGGCTGGATCATCTAAAATAGAAGCGCGCAAGATGTTATCAGGGTGCAAATACGCACGACGCACACCCTCATTAATCATATCATTCACACTCATGCATGTTGCTTCCCATTGTACTTGCATCCCTACCTTAACAAAGACCGTTACAATGCCCGTGTCTTGACAAATAGGGCGCTTACCATAAGCGCAAAGTCGTGAATTTACTAAAATCTGAGCCATTGCATCTTTAGCAGGTTGTGAAGCTTCTTTTTGATAGGCAGCATAGACAGCGTCAATAAAATCTTTAGGATGATAATAAGAAATATATTGCAAAGCATCAGCAACGCTTTGTATCAAATCTTCTTGCTTAATAACATTCATCAGACAGTCCCCTACGATTTAGAACCCGTAATAAAGCCAGTTACGGGCTTTAAAGGCAGCTCTTCTAATGCCACAGACTCTACTGTGGCAGACTTTGGACCTATTTTTAACCACTGGCATAAATTATCCACAGATTTATCAGCCCCAAACATAATGACTTCCACCGAGCCATCAGGCAAATTCATCGCTGAACCTTTCACTTTACGAGCCAAGGCTTCCCGACGTGTAGCAGCACGAAAACCAACACCCTGTACCGTACCTGTGACAATAGCTTTGAGACATTTATTTTCAGATTGCATGGCTCCTCTCCTCATGAGCACATTGGCTAAACAGGTGTTCTAAATTTTGTTGCAAAGGCTCCTGCTGACATTGAGCTATTTGAGCCAATTGTGCCTGCATTTCAATTTGCCAAGGCTCTAAAACCTTAGCATTAAATTTAAACTTTGCAAAATCAGGGACTCCAGCTAACTCATGCAGTACTTTGCTCAAAGTTAAGCTTTGAAAATGCCCAACAAAAGCGTAACCATCATCTACTGTCTTGCGTAGCCAAAAACTATCTAATAATAGATTACGAATGGACTCCCAGTCTTCCGGCGGTAATTGAGGCAGCTCACGTTTAACAGTCCACTCAGAAACTGGCTCAGCTTTTCTTTGATAACGCCAAAACAAGTGCAAAACAGTCATAAGATTTAACATCCAAGGAGCTTGATGCAAATTTTGAATGCGATATACTGAAATCACACGCGTCAGTAAGGCACCCAATAATATAATGATCCAAGAAACATAAACCCAAATAATAAATAAAGGAAAGAAAGCAAAAGCACCATAAACCAACTGGTAACTCGGAAAATGCGAGACAAACGATGAAAACAAACGTTTAGCTACTTCAAAACCCAAGGCGGCAATCAAACCTCCAAGTAAGGCCGCATTAAAAGCAACACGACAATTGGGCACAACCCAGTTTAACAACGTAAAAGCAGCCCAGCTGGTTACGAAAGGCAACAAACCCAACCCCCACTGTTGTATCGCCAATAAACGCACCGTATCAGAAAACAGCTTCAGTGACGTAACATAAGAGGTCAAAACCAAACTTAAACCCAGTAACAAAGGCCCTAAACTGAGCACAGCCCAATAGCGCAAAAAACTGATCAAACCTTTACGTGGCATTCTAACATGCCAAATAATGTTAAAAGCACGCTCGATGCGTCTAAGCATTGTCAACGCTGTTAAAAATAGCAACGCTAACCCTACTGAGGTCAAATGCTTTGCTTGCGCAGCAAAACCTTGAATGTAAGTCTGCACTTCAAGCCCAGTGCTGGGGACTAAATGTGCAAATACCCAATCTTGTATCTCTTGGCCAATGATTTGTAAACTTGGAATCATTGCTAAAATAGCGTAGAGCACCGTAATGGTAGGCACTAGTGCAAATAAACTGGCCAATGTCAGCGCAGCTGCACTGTCTAAGCAACGATTCTCGATAAATCGACTCTGAGTAAAGCTCAGAAAAGCATGTACAGATCGTAGTGCGCTATGCACGTCAAGCCGCTCTACCAAAGACTGATCATCCTGCTTTAAAGTCTTTTTTTGATCAGTTGTTTTCACGTAAAGCTATTTTTCCTTCTTTTTTTTCAAAACAAGCATGAGCAATGCAATTTTCGTCACCTCAAGCACCTCAAGCACCTCAAGCACCTCAAGCACCTCAAGCACCTCAAGCAATGAAAATTGTATTTTCACGATAAATTAAGGTCAGCTTACAACACGACACAGCATAGTTTTACGATATAACTTTCTTCAGCCATCGGGTACAAGAACTGATAAAAGGTAAATGATCATAGAGCATTTCACCAGGATCAAAATAATCACGATGGTAAGTGATTTTATCATGATACTCAATTTTAGAAACCCCTGAAACAATAATCTCCACCCCTGAGCGAATTTTTTTATGTTGTAAATTCATTTGCCATTCTATGAAAGCCTGATCTTCTTGATCTTCAGCCGCAATAACAGCCAATGAATAATTGATACCAAACGTATTTTTATAGCGCTTAGAAAAATATTCCTTAAGTGCGTTAATTCCGTAGATCTCGCCAAAAGGGTTTATAAAAATAAGGTCATCATCATAAACAAGCTCTAATAAATCAAATTCGCCAGGCTTTAGCCGATTGAGCACATAAAACAAGCGCTCTGGTAAAAGTACTGGCAACGGTACTTTCTTCACCCGTTTATCACCCGTCAAATCATCGAGTTCTTTTGATGCTTGTAGACACGCTGATTGATCCATTGCCAGATTAGACCCCCCACAATTAAAAAAACGTGCCTAAATATAATGCATAGAATGTATTTTGTAAAAGTTCTGTCTTAGAATAGTCTGCATAAGATGAATTTCATTTAAGAGGTCCGGGAACACTGCTGACTCCGGGGCCACATCTCTTGTAGGTTCATGATTATAAAAGATTATCAGCAATTCCCGGAATAAGAATTGCTGAGTTAGGTGAGTCGCCTGATTGAGTATTTTAGAATCAAAAGATAATTTTTTGTACTAATTTAGGGATCAGATAGTTAATTTCTTTCTGATTCAACCTTTTTCCGTTTAGTAAAAAAGCAGGACCATCAAGTTCTTCGACACCGATCAATAACTGGAATTCCATTTTCAGCTCTGCATACTGGGTCACCCTACTAACAGAACCACAGTCATGCGCTTGTGCCGAACAACGTAATTGAGCAAGCTCTCTCGCATCCTTTGCACTAGAAATAAGATACCAATTATATCGCGTAGATTTATACAACGATTTCAATAACCGAGCCCCTGCAGAGCGCCCTTCAGGCAACACAATTGCAATGGTCTGACGATAGGCTTCAGACTTATTCACGGCAAATAATCGATACCGTGTCCAATCAACGGATATTTCCTGTTCATTTGCTAGCGCCCGAGCAGTGGCAACTGATTTAACCAAATTAAGTTGCGCCCATCTCACTTGACGCCCATTTAGCCAATATTGCGGCACTGTTTTTGGGTCTAGATGAGCTACAACAACATCATTTTCCTCTTTGAGCGCACGCTTTACCTCTCCTATACACAAAGGAACATCATAATCTAACAGAGCATTCAATACCTGTTGGTCAATTGGAGTCTCACATCGAAAAAACGCCGTTACGCGCCTAACACTGTCCTCACTAAGTATCGGTGCCCAATACACATAGAGATTGTAGTTTTCGAGCTGAGCCCGCTTTTTAAACGCTCGGATACAATAAGAGCAAAACGGATCACTCAACATAATCAACGCAGGTGCCTGTGGTTTATACTCTCCAAGTAAAAACGATTCATTCGATTTGGGAATAAATCTTGAGTTCTGCTCGGTAGCCATCAACGTGGACGACAACAGCATCAGCAGACCGACTTTAATAAACGCAACTTTACTCCTATGCATTGATATAACGCCTTACTCTCCCTGCTATAAAGCAAGGAAAGCTATTAACCACAAAGAGATAACCGTTCCGTTAAACCTATCCAAAACTATCCATAGGTAGTTATGGCGTTAACTTCCTGCTTCATAGAGGCCAGTTTCATCTTGGCTTTTCGGCGATTGGCAGAACCTTTCTGTTTGCGTGATAAACTTCTCGATAATCGCCGCAAACGATTGAGTTGTGCTTTGTGCGCCTTTGGGCCTTCTATGATTTCTCCCGTTGATAACGTCGCTAAAGCAGACACCCCTAAGTCAACACCGACCTCGCCTTGGTTCTCGGCTTCCGGTAAATGCGATAGGTCTTCTGTATCCACTGTTACA
>JANQJO010000114.1 GCA_028281605.1 Pseudomonadales bacterium | reverse complement strand
GCCCATGTGTAGGGTGTATTGGCCTTTTTCGTAGTTGATGGCTGAAGTGAGGTTGCTAAAAGTGAGGCATAGTAGGGCCAAGGGGATTAATAAAAATGGTATTGGTTTTTTATTTAGCATAGTACTTTTTAAATGTTTTTTTAGGGAAAAATAGAGCTCAGCTTTATTGCTGGAGGCTTATAAATTCGTGATTTTTATTTGGGATGCGAAGTATATACTAATTATTTGTGTTGTTGCTAATTATATTTTAAGTTTGTGTTGGGGATTGGGTGAGAGTTGGGTTATCAGTTAAAAAACTTGATAATAAAATTTCTTAAATAATTTTATTATCAAAAACTTATAAATAATTTATTTGTTTTTTTGATTGTGTTATAAAATTCTGCTTGATAAACTTAAAAAAAGTTTAAACTTTTACAGTTTACTCTCAGTAGATTACTTCCATTCTGGTTGGTGTTCGAGTCTTGCTCAAAGTGGCTTTTCTATTCTGTAGTATTTGTAATTTTGGGGAATAACAATTGCGGCTTACAAGCGTTAAAGGGGCTGAATACGCCTAAGGAAATTCAAATGGAGTTCGGTGTTAAGCTGAATACATCAACTGGTGTGATATTAGCCAGTGCTAACAGTGAGGTGAATTTTAAAGTGACCTTGAAGTGGGAAAATGACAAGGATTAGTAGTGGTACCAACCGATTTAAGCGATTGCATTGTTCGTATTTATTATCATGATGATGCAGGTTTGTTGACTCAAATTGCAGCCACAGGTTTTTTGGCGATTCGTTCTTATATTTTATGTGTGTTCATGTTATTACAGCCGCGCTGGGCCATAGAAGCAGAGAGTTCTTATGATCTGGCTGGAGAAAAAATTTCAGTGGGTATTGGTATTGCGAATCCTGCTAAAGTCTTAGCTGAAGTGACTGCTTGGTATCCTGTCGCTGAAGCCGCTTTGGCTGATATAGCTGCTGATAGATATCTGCTTTAATTATCGAGTATAATGTAAAAAGTTTGCCAATACGCCACTGTAATGACTGATTTTGCAATGAGCTAAAAATACTTGTTTAGTTCTCCGACTCAGGCAAGCTGCCTAAGAAACTGTTTTGGAAGGGTATTTACACTTATTAAAACCAAATGTCAATGCGTAATTCCTGACATGAATAAAATTAAGAGGCCATAGAATATGGAAACAGATGCTCTGAGAAAAACCATAGACATCTTTATTAGTCATGCTAGTGAAGATAAAAATTTTGTTCGATCCCTTGCGAAAAAACTGTACGAATACAAGCTGGAGATTTGGTATGATGAAAACGACCTTAAATTAGGTGATAACTTTCGCCCAGAAATTGAAAAAGCGATTTCTATCACCCGTTATGCTGTTGTTGTTTGCAGTCGCAATTATTTTAGTAAAAGCTGGCCACAACAAGAGCTTGAGATGTTACAAAATAAAGAACAGCATAACGATAAAATTATCTTGCCAATACTACATGATTTCAGCCACGACGATTTGAAAAAGCATTCGCCCTCTCTGGCAGGAAAAACAAGTGTTGCCTCAACAGAGAGCATGGAACTCATTGTAAATAAAATCCTTGAAGCCATTGGCTTATCCAGCACAGAAAAATCCAATACCAATTCCAAGCAGGAGGGCTCTGCTGCTCAAAAGTCGTATACTGAAGATAAGAGTGATGATGAACCAGATTTAGAAGAACGTATAAAAAGTGAAATAGAAAGCGAATTGGAATATTGGCCAGAAAGCTCTATTGGCATACTTAAACAAGCGTTTACTTGGAATTATAGACGCCTCAAAAAATCGAATGAAAAAGAAAAACTTAAACAACTGGATAGCTATCAAAAAACAGATAAAATTAGGTCAATATTGCCTGATTTTATGATCACCATGATAAAATTAAATCCAGATTTTCTTTTTCAATCGTTAAGAGATGCTGCAAAAGTACTCAGTAATCATAAAGAGCACAACGAAGCTTGTAAGGGTTTAGATGAAATTATCGGTTGGTTGGTCCAGATATATGTTAATCATCAAGAATTGAAAGTTTTAATGGCGGAGCAAGAAAATAAGCTACTTGCAATCCCAGTCAAAGAAGACGTTTGTTTAGAAGTGATCATGGCCAGTATATTTAAGCAATCAGCACAATTTAAGGTGAATTACCAACAACGACCTGTTGGTATAGGGGTTATACATTTAGATGCAAGTGAGCTCAGTTTTTCGCAGTTTAATCAGGAGTTTTTAAAAAAAATTTATTGTAAAATTTATTGTGATTGTGCAGATAATGTCCCAGAAGATCTCACTGTTGATTTGTTAAATGAATATATTCGTGATTATAAATATGAAAATAACTGTGTTTGTTATGTGAGTATTTCAGATCCAGACAGTAACCCTTTATCTGCCCCAGATGTTTTAGTTAAATTTAAACAGGCTTTTTCCGAGTTGGAAGTAGTTGCTTTGGGAGCAAAAGACAATAATTCAAGCCGAGTTTTTTTAATGGACGAAGAAAGATTTCGTGTTTGGATACATAAGCATCATAATGCTGCATTGTAAATATCAACATGGAGTAAAATTGAAATGACAACCATAGAGCAGTTAAGCTCAGACATTGAGGAAATTGATCGAGCATTAGCCGTACCAGACTATGCCTTGAGCCTGGACAACGGTCCCTGGCCTGAATCCATTCATACTTTTGATAGACAAAGTCTTCTTGCTTTAAAAAGTGCCCTGATTACAGGGCGGCCTTTATTGGTTCGAGGCGAGCCGGGCACAGGCAAAAGTCAGTTGGCCAGAGCTGTGGCTCAACTCTTAAAAAGACCCTTTTTGCCTACAGTGATGACAGCCAGCACTGAACCGGAAGATTTGTTTTATCATTTTGATGCAGTTGAGCGCTTAGCAGAAGCACAAGCCATCACGGCGTATCTACAACAAGATAAAAACATGAATATACAATCAAAGCTTCAGATTAAACGTTTTATCACACCAGGCCCTTTATGGTGGACACTGAACCCTGAGAGTGCTCAAAAACACTTGATCGAACATCAAAGAAAAGAAGCCATCACTGAAATCGAGTCGATACTCAAAACCAAGATCGAAACACAAGCTCCCTGGGTGTTATTACTGGATGAAATAGACAAAGCCGACACCGAAGTGCCGAATGCCATGTTGGATGCTTTAGGTAATCAAGGTTTTTTTATTCGACAAACTGCACAAAGAATCGATGCCAATGTGCATCTGCCCTTGATTGTGATTACCACAAATGAAGAAAGAGCCTTACCAGCAGCGTTTGTTCGACGTTGCTTGGTGTTACAATTAGAATTGGGGCAGGGTAGCGATTTTGAAAATCGTTTAAGAACCTTAGCGCAGGCGCATAAACACGCAAAAGAGTATGCGCATCTGCCAGAGGATTTTATAGATCGTATTATTCAAGTATTGCAAGATGATCGGGTAGAGGCTGAAAAACTAGGAGAAATGCCACCTGGACAAGCGGAGTTTTTAGATTTGTTACAAGTTCTGGGGCGTATTACAGAACAGGATCAAGATGTTAAAACAGAACAATTTGAGCAACAGTGGCAAGAACTCAGGGCTTTTACGTTTCAAAAATACAAACTGATGGCTTGATATGCGTTATCAATATAAAACAAAATCTACGAACTGTTTTCATTCAAAAGCAGACTTGCTGCGAGTGCTTCATTTTGATGATTCAATTCATCGTGATAGTGAAGCACAACTGAACACATTGGCAGCTTGTTTTGGCTTAAAGTTTCAGCCAACACCAGAGCTCGTACCCATATCGCAGTCAGAACAAAATACTCAAACAACGACTGAAACCAATGATCTTGAAGACAGATCATCCCTTTGGCCGCATCACAGTTTTTATTATGTTTCTCAAAAAGTACCCAGAGAAGAGTGGATTGAAGAGGAAATAACACAAGAGAAGGAGTATAAACCTTTCACACGGCAGGACTTTGATCCACAACAGGTTAAACAATCTACTCTAGACCCTTTGCCTTATTTACCCATTACTGCTTGGCGTTGTATCTGGCCAACAATCTATCGTTGTCTGAGCCGCTATGATCAAGGCCATGCGATAGATATACAAGCCTTAACAAGAAAAATCTCTCAAGGCCAAAGCATACGGTGCTTGCCGACTCAGCCACAGCGTCATTGGCACCCGCAAGCACATCTGTGGTTGGATATGGACAACCGATTGTTGCCGTTGAGACAGGATTGGTATTGGATAGCCGATCAAGTCACGCGTTGGCGCGGGGCGTCGGGTTTAAGTGTTTATTGTTTAAGAGACGGAATTTTAGGAGGTCATGCTTTTAAACGCAGATCACAAAAAGGTACGAAGCTGTTACCCGTTTTGAATGAGGCTATCGAAAACATCATACCCGATCAAAGCGTTCCGATTTTGATTTTGACAGATTTTGGGGCAGCTGAAGAACACGCGCAAACCCTGTGCGATGCTTGGAAACGGCTTGGTAAGTATTTAAAACGTAGAAACATAAAACCCACGGTCTTGTTGCCCATTAATAAAATGCTTTCGCAATTTCAAGATTTAAAACATTATTATCATTTTGTTACCTTAGACAAATCTCAGAGTGCCTCAATTGAGATAGCGGAGATCCAAAAGAGCACTGATTATCAACGGGCCCTCGCGCTTTGTTCCTTGTTATTGCGTGTGGAGTTCAAACTGTTTCGTCATATAGTTCGGCATTTAGGCTTAGGGGTTATGGCTGAGCTGGCTGTTTGTCAAGATTCTATGACCCAGCAGGAAGAACGTTATTGGTATTTTGATGCCAATCAAGCCGATCAAGTCACACAGTTAAGACAACAGTTTTTGACGGATGATCTAAGAGAAATCGTATGGGATTTGTGTAGGCGTGCCCATCAACATTTACCCATTGATATTCAATATGAAGAGCATCAACATTATACTGACTTAACAGAGAGATTGGGTTCTGATGAGAGCAGTCCACAACAAAAACTCGTGCAACGTATGATTGCGACTTTGCAGGATAAAACAACCGATACCAGTGAGCTAAAGGCCTCTGTACAGCTTTGGTCTAGGCGTATGTGTCGACGCATTTCAACCACTGATCGTAAAACAAAAGAATTCAGCCTGCTTTATCAGTTGATTTATCCGGATGAGAGTGAGCTTTTATCAGGCATGGATGTCCGTACGTTTCCTGAAGACCCTTCTGCGCAAATAGGAAAAGTGATCTGTCATCAAGAAAATGAATTTTTAGTGATTGCAGAACCCTTGGAATCGGATGAATTTGTTCAGCGTGCACCAGTGTTTGAATTGAACACGAAAAATGGAAAAGTTCAATACGATTTGTATGATGAAAAAAATCAGCTCACGGCTCAAAAAAACTTAACCTGTGTGGTAGGGGCTCGTTTTGAGATACCGTCAGGCTATAGTGCGGTCTTTTATGATGACGTTTGTATTCAAGTGCTGATAAGAATTAAACAAGATGGTTGGTGTGAAACACTCATGCAGAATAAAGAGGGCTTGTGTGCTGTGTTTTTGGATGCTCGGGAGAAGGAGCAATCGGCATATTGGGTTCCTGCAAATGAATATTTTGTACAAGTGGACAAAGATACACGAGTAATCTTGTCCATTGATCGCGGTTTTTTTTGGCGTCAGTCAGAGTATTTAAATTGGCGGACTCATGGTTTTCAGAAGCCTGCTTGGGCAACAGCCATCGGGGTGGATGAATATGGTTTGTTTGCAGATTGGCAGTATGAATCGGTAGTGCAACGAATGCGTTGGATTCAGCCTGGTTTGTTTTGGATGGGGTCTCCAGTTGAAGAGGCAGGGAGACTTTCTGATCGTGAAACACTCCATAGTGTTATGTTGACCCAAGGCTATTGGTTGGCCGATACAGCTTGCACACAGTCATTATGGGAAGCTGTGATGGGAAGCAATCCGAGTCGTTTTCAGGGAAGAAATTTACCTGTAGAGCAAGTCAGTTGGAATGATGTCAGTGAGTTTATTGACAGGATTAATCAGAAACAACTTGGCTTAGATTTCAGGTTGCCTACAGAGGCTGAATGGGAGTACGCTTGTAGAGCTCGTACGCAGACACCTTATAGTTTTGGCGATTTCATAAGGGCAGATCAAGCAAATTATTATAATGAGGATCATTATAGAGGCGAACCTGTATCTGTAAAGGATCTACCTCCAAACGTTTGGGGTTTGTATCAAATGCATGGTAATGTATATGAGTGGTGTCAAGACTGGTACGAGTCTGAATATGGATCTGAAGCTGTGATTGATCCAATAGGTCCCTCACAAGGTTCCTCGCGGGTGTTGCGTGGTGGTTCTTGGGACGGTGGCGCGCGGTTTGTGCGCTCGGCTTATCGCCACTGCTGCTCGCCTGAGGGTCGGCGCTCGGATTTTGGTTTCCGGCTTGCCCGAGGTCAAAATACAGGTAGTCAGCCGGTTCAGCCAGAAACAGAACAGTCCTCGACCGGCGCCGTCGCGGAGCAGGCGACAGAGAGGTAACAACAGTATTTAAGAGAAGTGAAAGTATGGATGTAACTGCTACAAAGAAAGAAGACAGTAAAAACTTTTACACGAATTATAAAGTCATGCCTGAACCTTTCCCACCTGTTTGGGCCAGTGCTTATGGCCAAGATAAATATGGTTTCTGGATGGCTTTTGAATACAAAGGTGTTGAACAAAGATTTCGTTGGATACCGCCGGGTCATTTTTTAATGGGTTCGCCTGAGACAGAACATAAAAGAAAAGATAATGAAACACAGCATTTGGTAAGTTTAACGCATGGCTATTGGCTTGCCGATACGGCTTGTACGCAAGCATTATGGCAAGCTGTTATAGGTAAAAATCCTAGCAAATTTCAAGGAGAAGACTTACCTGTAGAAACTGTCAGTTGGGAAGAGGTTGAGGCTTTTATAAACAGTATAAATGATAAGTTGCCAAGTTTAGCATTACGATTACCGTCTGAAGCTGAGTGGGAATATGCTTGTCGAGCAGATAATCATCTACCTTTTAGCTTTGGTGAAAATATTACACCGGATCAAGTTAATTATTATGGTTTTAATTCTTATATGGGGGATCAGCAAGGTTTGTATAGAGAGAAAACAGTGGCTGTAAAGAGTTTACCGGCTAATGCATGGGGTTTGCATGAAATGCATGGCAATGTGTACGAATGGTGCCAGGATTGGTATAAGCCTGAATACGGATCTGAAGCTGTGATTGATCCAGTAGGCCCCTCGCAAGGTCGCTCGCGGGTGTTGCGTGGTGGTTCTTGGGCCGATGGCGCTCGGTATGCGCGTTCGGCTGATCGCTTCTGCAACTGGCCTGAGAATCGGTACTCGTTTGTTGGTTTCCGGCTTGCCCGAGGTCAATAGCTCTAGCCAAGCCAAGCATAAAGGGCAAAAAAACAAGTTCAAGCAAAAAAGAGTTGCGAGAGGCTTTGCGGAGCAAAGCTGAGAGCAACTATTGAGAGCAACTATTACAATTTTCATTTCATATTAGACACTTTACTAATTGGTTTTTAGACGATATAAGTAAAAGCTTGCGGCTTCAGTAGGTTAAAATACTCATTTTTTAATAAGATGTGCAAAAATTATGGTAGGGTTGTTTTTTTCAAGCTGAGCGAGTAAACGAAAAGAGGATGCTATTCCTAAATATTTCATTGCCAAAAAAAATCTGCTACGATCAGCGTAAATTTTTAAACATTGCTGCCCTTTTGAGCTTGATTTTCCTATGGTCGTGTTTGTACTTTTGATAATACTTATTGTTTTATTGTAAAGTTCATATTCTTGGAGTTGTTTGGTGATTTTAGGAGGGATGATGATGTTTGTGACCCCCAATTTTTTCCAGCAGTTTGCTTGTAAGTTTGAAAGCACCACTTTCCCCTCATCCGTATCCACTATGCTAATTGAGGAAGGGGCTTCAGGGGGTGGGGTGTTTCCTGTTTTTTTGTCTTGTTTTAATTGCTCTTTTCCTTGTTTAGACGCTGTAACTTTTTGAGTTTTTTTTGCAACGGTTTTTGAGGCTAGTGTTGAGAGGGCGGGGGATTGTATCGCTGGAGCTGCTTCTAGAAGATGTTTATTATCACTAGGGCCCACAGTTTTGGTAACTGGTTGGTGTAGTCCGACAGCTGAATCCACAGATGACTCAGAATTTAGCTCTGTTGTATTATGTGCCCACTTTACCTGTTGGTTTTGATGGTATGGGTGTTCAAGTTTGTGGTATATGTCGCTTATGTTTTGTGGATTAATTGACTGGTTTAAAGTGGTGTCTACCATGCAGATCATTAATGCTTTGAATAGGAGGGTATACTCTTCTTGGTCTAGTTGTGTGTCTGGGCCAGGATGTAGTTTTTCTGTTAGTTGAAGGGTTTCTTGTTCCAGTTTGCTGGCTTCAGCGCTTTGGTTTTGGGCTATGTTGGGAAAAAATATTTCATCAAATAATAATTTGATCTGGTGTTTCTGCAGTTTGCAAAAGGCTTGATGCAAATTTTTAAGTACTTGTGAGTTTTTTGATGATTTTTTAGATTCTTTAAGATTGACATCAATATAGGTGGTGATGGCTTTTTTTGTGGTGCAAGTTTTCTTGTTTTCGAATTTTTTGCTTTTACAGTGACGCACTAATATGAGTAGTAGTGTTTTTGTTTTATTGTTAATGAAGTCGGTGAGAGACTCTTTGTTTTTTCTGTCTAAGCAAAGCATTTTTATGGTGTTTGGTTTTGCAATGAGTCTGGAGAATATTAAAGCTAATATTGTTGCGGTGACAGCCGTTGTTAGGAGGGTGTTCTGCGTAAGGGTTTTGATGGTTTGATCTTGTGGAGCGTTAATGAGTATGTGGGCTAATATACTAATCATTGGTAGAATCAATATTGCATCTAGGGTTTTATAGCAAATTTCAAGCTTTTCTTTGGTTGAGGCTGTTTCTTTTTCTATTCTTTTTAGTGATGTACTTATAGTGTGTAGAGTCATATCTGCATAGCAAGAGTATGTTTGTTGTTTTAGGTCTGAAAGCTTGATAGGTCTTGGGTCCAATGGGTTTGTAGAAAAACGTTCTATGGCGTCATCGTCCTTTACTATTATATATTCTTTTCCAAGGCGGGTGGATTGCTGCAGCATTGTATGGAAATCCTATTTAAATAGACGGGCAGTCTATTTAAAGCGTTAAATAATAAATAAAATGTTTTTTCAATCTTCGAAAATAGTAGCATAAAAAGTGTAAACATAAAGAGGATAAAGAAAGGTATACGCTAAAAACATTTTTTGTTTGTGGAAATTTTATTGTTAGATTTGAATGGTGAGGTGTTGTTAATGAGCCGTTAGAGTGTTTGTGTTTAAGTGTTTTTTTATGGATTCACTTAAGTGTGAATGTAAATACGATATCCTATCCAATCAGGGGTTTTGGTTACAGGTAAAGAGGCGGATGCTAATAATTCTAAGACATCTAAATTTTTGAGTATACCTTCTTGCTGGGTGCAGCTGGCTGAGGCAGGCTTGAGGGCTTTGATGGTGAAGCCTTTTTTTTGAAGGCTTAGGCAATTCAAAAAAGTTAATCTACCCATTTGCACATTATCTTCAGGTCATTTTTTTAGGGCGTGTTGAAATCATAGTTTATTGAGTCTGTCCGAGTGATAATTGAAATCTATCATAAGTAAAAGTGCTTTTGATTTTCATATAGTTGTTTTTATTGACACTCACTTTACATTTTCTACTTGATTTGTTCAGTAGATCTGATTATTAAATGTGCAATAAATAAAATTGTCTCATCATTATATTCACTAATATTGCTCATTTTTGTTCTCAGTTTTTCGAGCTATTTTAAGATGCAATGACCTTATGATGGCTTAAGCTAAGCTTGTCTCCCTATCTATTTCGATTTATGCTGTTTCTCTTGAGATTTTTTATAGCGTATTATTTAATCAAACTTAACTGATGAGACCGATTGTTACTATGGAAAAGACTTACCATCCAAAAGCGCTTGAGCAGCATTGGTATCAAATTTGGGAAGCAGAGGGTTATTTTAAGCCAAAAAATAAGCAGAACGCGCGACCGTATTGTATTATGATTCCGCCCCCAAATGTTACAGGCAATCTGCACATGGGCCATGCTTTTCAGGATACATTAATGGATGTGCTGATCCGTTACCATAGAATGCAGGGAGATCATACTTTGTGGCAAGTGGGTACTGATCATGCTGGTATTGCTACGCAGATGGTTGTAGAAAGACAGCTCGCTGCGGAACACACAACACGCCAGGCTTTGGGTCGGGAAGCTTTTGTCGAGCGAGTGTGGCAGTGGAAGGCCCAGTCGGGCGGTCGTATTACCGAACAATTGCGACGTATGGGAGCTTCTGTCGATTGGGCACGAGAGAAGTTTACTATGGATGAAAGCCTTTCTAAGGCTGTGACCCAAGTGTTTGTGCAGTTGTATGATGAAGGGTTGATTTATCGTGGTAAGCGTTTGGTCAATTGGGATCCGAAATTACACACGGCTATTTCGGATTTAGAGGTGCTCTCTGAAGAGGAGCAAGGCCACCTTTGGCATTTTCGTTATCCTTTAAGTGGTGATGACCCAAAGGAGTATTTGCTTGTTGCCACGACCCGTCCTGAAACCATGTTGGGTGATACGGCAGTGGCTGTGCATCCACAAGATATGCGTTACCAACATCTTATCGGTAAGACCCTCAAACTGCCTTTGACTGACCGTGAAATTCCTATTATTGCCGATGAGTATGTCGATCCAGAATTTGGAACAGGCTGTGTCAAAATTACACCGGCGCATGACTTTAATGATTTTGCTGTTGGGCAGCGTCATAATTTGGAAATGATCAATGTTTTTGATATTAATGCCAGTTTGAACGAACACGTGCCGGCAGCTTATCGTGGGATGGATCGTTTTAAAGCCAGAGATAAAATCGTAGAAGATCTCAAAGCGTTGGGTTTGCTTGAAAAGATAGAACCCCATACTTTAAAAGTGCCGCGTGGAGACCGTTCAGGTGTGGTGATTGAGCCGTATTTGACAGAGCAGTGGTTTGTCAAAGCAGGGCCATTGGCAAAGCCTGCTATTGAAGCGGTTGAATCCGGTGAAATAGAGTTTGTGCCTAAAAATTGGGAAAACACGTATTTTTCCTGGATGCGTGATATTCAAGACTGGTGTATCAGCCGTCAATTGTGGTGGGGGCATCGTATCCCTGCTTGGTATGATGAGGCTGGGCAAGTGTATGTTGGTGAAAGTGAACAAGCTGTGCGGCAAAAATATCAACTTTCAGCACAGGTAGTGTTGTATCAAGATGAGGACGTGTTAGATACTTGGTTTTCTTCAGCTTTGTGGACTTTTTCAACATTAGGTTGGCCTAAGCAAACACCGGAGCTTGCTGCTTTTCATCCGACTTCAGTGCTAGTGACAGGGTTTGATATTATCTTTTTTTGGGTGGCTCGTATGATTATGATGAGCCTGAAGTTGTTAAAGCAAGCCCCCTTTAAAACAGTATATGTACATGGTTTGGTGCGTGATGCCGAGGGCCAAAAAATGTCAAAATCCAAGGGTAATGTGCTAGACCCTTTGGATATTATTGATGGTATTACTTTAGAGGAGCTTATTACGAAGCGTACTCAAGGTATGATGCAGCCGCATTTGGCCAGCGCTATTGAGAAACAAACACGTGAGCATTTTCCAGAAGGCATTGCTGAGTACGGTACAGATGCGTTGCGTTTTACTTTTTTGTCTTTGGCTTCAACGGGTCGTGACATTAAATTTGATATCAGTCGTTTGCAAGGTTATAGAAATTTTTGTAATAAAATTTGGAATGCCATTCGCTTTGTATTAATGAATGTTGAAAATGCAGATTGCACTGTTGCACCTAAAGATCAAGATTATAATGGCATTGATTTATGGATAGAAACTCAATTTCAAAAAACTGTGCTGTCGGTGAGAGAGTCGTTAGATCATTATCGCTTTGATCATGCCGCGCAAGCATTGTATGAGTTTATATGGAGTGAGTATTGTGATTGGTATTTGGAATTGGCGAAAGTTGTTTTGTACAGTCATGTCCTTGAGCAAAGAAAAAAATATGCAACTCAGTATAAATTGTTGAATTTGGCTGAGCGTATTTTGCGATTGGCACATCCTATGATGCCTTATATCACAGAATCTTTGTGGCAGTTGGTGAGCAACAAGCTTCAAGCAAAACACGTAGATTCTAAGGTCAATACCATTATGTTGACACATTATCCTGAATATCAGCTTGATCAGATGTTTGAAGCGGAATTTGAAGATACGTATTGGCTAAAACAAGTAACGGTTGCGGTGCGTACGATTCGAGCTGAAATGAATTTGCCTCCCAGTAAAAAACTGCCTATTTTGTTGCGAGCGGGTACTGACCAGGATAGGGCGCGTGTTGCTAAACTCTCGGTTTATTGGCAGGCTTTAGCGAAGTTGTCTGAAATTTCTTGGTGGGATAAAGAAGATCCTTTGCCGCCTGCTGCTACTGTTTTTGTTGCCGAGCTAGAGGTTGCCATTCCAATGTCTGGGGTGATTGATAAAGTGCAAGAGTTACAAAGGCTACAAAAAGAACTTGTAAAAGTTGAGCAAGATTATACAAGATGTAAGGCCAAATTGGAAAATAGTCATTTTAAAATGAAAGCGCCACCGGCTGTTGTACAAAAAGAGCAGGATAAACTGGTGAAATTAGACCGAAGTCGTGTGCAATTGTTAAGTCAAATAGAGAAAATTGAAGCTTTATGAGTAGTGTATACTGCTAGCATGTTTTCTTTTTCATGGCTTCAGGTAGCCAAACAATCGATACATAACGGTCTTTTTTTAGTTGGGTGTATTGTGTTGTATTACTTTGAGCCACAGTCTAGCCAATTGTTACGCTTTGATCGTTTTGCTATTGAACAAGGTCAATGGTGGAGGTTGTTTACCTCTCATTGGGTGCATTTGGGCTTTCATCATGCCTTGATGAATATCACAGGCCTATTGCTACTGATAGCCACTTTTCTAAAAGAGCAAAACCCATGGCCGGATCTGTTGACTGTGACGGCTTTAGCTTGGCTTATTGGGTTGTTGATTTATTGGTATTCTCCTCAAATTGCTTATTATGTGGGCTTTTCTGGAATTTTACACGGCTATTTGGCTTACTATGTAATCCTGGCAGCACGTCAGATGCGCATACTGAGCCTCTGTGTATGGGGTGGGTTGGCTGCAAAAATTCTATATGAGCAATCTGCTTGGTTTAATGATGATAAAACTGCTGCCTTGATTGGAGGAGCTGTTGCCGTTGATGCCCACTTGTATGGTTTTATTTTTGGCACTGTGAGTGGGCTTGGGTGGTATTTTTATTTCAAAAAAAGTGCTTAAATCAAGCTAAATTTTATGATTTTTCTTTTTTTTTCAGTGGCTTGAATTGTTAGTGTGCTTTTGGGTACAATTTTTAATTGATAAGGACATGTGTAAAAACAGAAAAACTGCTTTTCCAAAACTTGATTTGGGTATATGCTGACGGAAAGAGAGCCTTATGCTTTCAGAGGGGTCATTTAAGAGAATCGGTACAGCTATCTTATTGTTTTTGTATTAATCTGGCTGAAGTCTGTGCTTACATGAATACATTTAAATTGGAGGAGGAGGTTGATGCAGATGCAAGAGAGTTCTTTAGGGGGTTCTTTGGAGAGTTCTTTGAATGTAACAGCTGTAACAAGTGCAGCAGTATTAACATAACAATAACAAGAAGCGAGATTATATCACATTGGGCGTGATATTAGAAACACAGCAACTTACCTTAGAGCCTTATGATTCCAAACGACTGGCCAGCTTGTGTGGACAGCTCGATGAACATTTACGCCAAATTGAAAACCGATTAGGTGTTCATATCAGCAACCGTGGTAACTTCTTTCAATTGACCGGTGATAATGCTGCTGTGATTGCGGCAAAAGACTTGTTACGCGTGCTTTACGCGGAAACTTCCGGTGGCTCTGATCTGATTCCTGATCATATTCACTTAGCTATACAAGAGCGCCATATGCAAAAAAGTCCTTATGATAAACAGTTGGATGACAAGTACAGCGAACAAAAGGTTTTACAATTGACACAGCTGCAAGCGAAAAAAAGCAAATCAGATGCTAGTGAAACAGTGTTGACAACGCAAGAGCTGCAGCAAGCGAAAGACATTGTGCTCCAGGGGCAAGATTTGACTGTAAGAGCAGGACGTAGTCATATAAAGCCAAGAGGAGACAAACAGCGATCTTATGTTAAAAAAATTCAATCTTTGGATGTGAATTTCGGTACAGGCCCTGCGGGGACAGGCAAAACATTTTTGGCAGTAGCGTGTGCAATCAGTGCCTTAGAGCAAGGTGAGGTGAGAAAAATTGTATTGGTTAGGCCTGCGGTTGAGGCTGGAGAAAAATTGGGATTTTTACCAGGTGATATGGTAGAGAAAGTGAATCCTTATCTGCGTCCTCTTTATGATGCTTTGTATGAAATGTTAGGGTTTGAGACAGTGCATAAATATATGGATCGAGAGGTTATCGAAATAGCCCCTTTAGCCTATATGCGTGGACGTACATTGAATCATGCTTTTATTATTTTGGATGAAAGTCAAAATACAACAGTGCAGCAAATGAAAATGTTTTTAACACGTTTGGGTTTTGGGAGTCAAGCAGTGATTACGGGAGATTGTACCCAAATTGATTTAGCCAGAAGTGTTGAGTCGGGTTTGACGCACGCGATAGAGGTTTTATCTGAGGTGGAAGGCATTGGTTTTACCCATTTTAGTGCATCTGATGTGGTCAGGCATAGTTTAGTGCAAAATATAGTCGAAGCTTATGAGTCTTATGAGCTACAGCAAGGTCAGCCAAAAGGGGCTGATCCTAAAGACTTATCTTGAATAAAATAGATCAATTAAGATACTGATTATTTATGTCTTCTGAGATAATATTAGATTTTCAAGTCGAATCGATTGATGAGGAGGTGCCTCCTGAATCTAGTTTTATTTTATGGATTCAAACAGTTTTAAATCATCTGTGTCAGGTGAATGTAAATGTAAAAGAAGTTTCTTGTAAAAATAAAGCAGATCCTATCGAATTGACGGTACGTATCGTTGATCAAGAGGAATCTGCAAATCTAAACATGCGGTATTGTAATAAGTCCCACCCCACAAACGTATTATCCTTTATGTTTAAAGCCGATTTACCTTTCGAGTTGTGTTACTTGGGAGATATTGTCATGTGTGCGCCGGTTATTAAGAGAGAAATAAGAGAACAAGGTAAAGAAATTTTAGCGCATTGGGCGCATTTAACTGTACATGGTGTGCTACATCTATTGGGCTATGACCATCAAATACCAGTTGCAGCGTTAGAAATGGAAACGCTTGAAAAAAATATTTTAAAGCAGTTGGGGTATTTGGATCCCTATCTTATTTGTTATGAAGGAGTATTATGAACGATCTAGAATCAACCACAGCACCTGTGGCAAGATCTCAAACTTTACTGGCCAGATTGGCAGACATTTTTTCAGCTGAGCCACGAAATCAAGAAGATTTAGTGACATTGATTAAGGCTGCTGAGCAGCGTGGTTTATTAGATAATGATATTTTAAGCATTATGTTAGGCGCTGTGCATCTTGGTGAAATGAAGGTGAGAGAAATCATGGTTCCGAGAAGTCAAATGGCATGTATTTCTATTGATCACAGTGCAGCTTTGGTGCTAGAGACTATTACGCGCTCTGCTCACTCTCGTTTTCCTGTATTAGGAGAAGATTCTGATGAAGTCATTGGTATATTGTTGGCAAAAGACTTATTGCCTTTGGTTGAGAAGCAGCAACTGAAAAATTTGAATGTTAAGGATTTGGTGCGTCCTGCTGCTTTTGTACCACAGAGTAAGCGTTTGCATGTACTATTGCGAGAATTTAAGGCTAACCGTAACCATATGGCGATTGTGGTTGATGAGTACGGTGAAGTAGCTGGCTTGGTAACTATTGAGGATGTGTTAGAACAGATTGTCGGTGACATTGAGGATGAGCATGATGATGAAGAAAACGGACTTATTAAAGCTTCATCGGGACGGGATCATATAGTCAAGGCCCATACGCCTATTGAAGAGTTTAATGAGCATTTTCAAGCAAGTTTTGATGAAAATGAATTTGATACTATTGGTGGGGTTGTTATGCATCATTTTGGCCATTTGCCAAAACGTAATGAGACGATAAAAGTGAATGCTTTTGTCTTTAAAATTTTGAATGCTGATCAACGTAGTATTCGTTTATTGCAAGTTACACCTCCTGCTTGAAGTCTGAACTTTTTTATACTTTATTATGATGAAAATATCTTTTTCATCATTTGAGGTGATGAAAAAGACATCGCTCATGGCCGTTTTGTCTGATTTTTCTATAAATTGTTGTTTATGTGTGTTGATGGTAGTATACCCTGGTGGTGCTCATGGCAGCTCTTGCTCATGGTAAATGGAACGATAAAATGAATACAATAGCTAACTGTCTTCTTTATATTTTGGCTCTGGCGTGTGGGGCTTTATATCCCCTAGCTTTTGCCCCCGTCAATGTTTGGCCTCTTTTAATTGTATCTATAGCGGGTTTTTTGTGGTTATTAGAGTTAACACAGAATCCAAAGTCGGCTTTCTTGTTGGGTTGGTGTTATGGGGTAGGGCTTTTTGGGGTTGGTGTTTCTTGGATTTTTGTCAGTATCTATGAATATGGTTACATGCCTTTTGTTGTGTCAGTCATCATGACGGCTGGCTTTGTGTTATTTCTTGCGCTTTTTTTTGCATTCCTAGCTTGGGTTTACTTTAACTGGCCTCCCTATAAAGTGCCAAAAGCCTTGTATTTTGCGGCGTTGTGGGTATTATTGGAGTGGGTTCGTATTTGGATTTTTTCGGTGGGTTTTCCTTGGTTGTTTGCAGGCTATGCTTTTATAGATACAGCCATTTCTGGTTATGCACCGATTGTTGGTGCTTTAGGCCTCAGTTTTATCGTGGTTTTATGTGCTGGGATTTTAGCAGCTTGTCTTTCTCGTAAACAAGCTTGGCTTAAGAGTGTATTGCTGATTGTTAGTATTTGGTTTTTGGGTTCGGTCTTAAGTATGGTGCAGTGGGTGCGTCCTGATGTTTCGCGATGGATTGATGTGCACTTAGTACAGGGCAATATACCTCAGGAGGAAAAGTGGATACCTGAGAATAGACCGAAAATACTTCAGCATTATGAAACCTTATCAAGAAATATCTGGCAGCAACAGCCAGAATCGACGCAGCATTTATTGATTTGGCCAGAGGCGGCTGTTCCTTCTTTTTGGCATGAATCATGGGAGTTTATAGAGCAATTTAATGATCAGGCTAAAGAACAAAATGCTGGTTGGATTGCGGGTGTTCCATGGGTTGAGGTTCAAGGTGGTGAAGCCACTTTGTTTAATGGTATCATTGCCCAAGGGGTTGGTAGTGGAGCGTATGCAAAACAAAAATTAGTCCCCTTTGGAGAGTTTGTACCTTTTTCTGGATTTCTACGTAAATTGGGCCCGTTTTTTAATTTGCCAATGTCCAGTTTTACCAAAGGTGATGAAAACCAAGAATTTCTTTTGGCTCAGGGGTATCGTATAGCGCCTTTTATTTGTTATGAGATCGTTTATCCTGAGCTTGTGCGTGAATACAGTAAAGATGTTGATATTTTGTTGACAGTTAGTAATGATGGTTGGTTTGGGGGCTCTTTTGGTCCAGATCAGCATTTTGAGATGGCTCGTATGAGAGCCTTAGAAATGGGTAAAATGTTGGTTCGTGCAACTAACAATGGTGTAACAGGTATTGCAGATCATGTGGGTAAAACTGTGGAGGTTTTACCGAAATTTGAACAAGCTGTTTTATCGGGTCAGGTGACAGCAATGATTGGAAAGACTCCATATTCAATAATGGGTTTGCTACCTGTTGTTGGTTTATGTGCCAGTATTTTAGTTTTGAGTTTTGTATTAACTGTGAAGAAAACTTTTTCAAAATATATAGCTGTGAAAATTCAGTTGCGTCAAACTGTTTAAGTTGAGTTTTCATGTATCTCGCCGATAGTTACCTTCTTGCCTAATGTCTTAGAAAACAAGCTCAAACCGTGTGTAAGTGCATTTTTATAGATAAAAAATATTACACATGTTGACAAAAAAAAAGTGTAATTAGTTAATTTATAGAGCAATCTAATAGAGCTGTTTATCTGGTATTTTAAAAAAATTCTGCAATAAACAGTTGTGAACGAATCCAACAAATATAGAAAATTAATAAAAATACAATTCTTGCTTAATGATATTTTGTTAAGACAAGTAAAAAGTTTGAGTCTTATGATTTATAAAATGAAAGCTTACCCTTTTTTACGCCATACTTGTTTAACTTTATTGATTTATTATTTAATAGCTTTTGCATTGAGTTTTTCAAGTCTGATTTATTACGATTATACGATGAGTAAAAATAAGTCTGTGAATCAAGGAGAATTATTTAAACAGCTCGTTGTTGAAACAGTTAAACCGCATTTGCTAATGGAAGATATGCAAGGTTTGAAAAAATCTTTAGATGCTTTAATTTTGCAAGGTTTTTCACAAAAAGTATGCATATATGATGTGTCGGGGAAAAGCCTGTTTTCGAGCTTTTCGACAGCTGTTGTTTCTGATTGCTCAAATATTAGTAGTGAAATTATTGAAAATGGAATTTGGTATCGAGAAGAAATAAAATTGTCTGATCGAGTTTTAGCGAGTGTGTGGGTTGGAAAACAATCAAATAATTTCACAGATTACTTTGAGCAAAGATCAGGTATTTTGGTATTGTTGATGGTTTTTGTTTTATTGCTTACTCTATGGGTTTATTTGCATCTTAAGCATACTTTATCAAGTCCACTGCTTGAGACTTCAAAGTTTTATAGGATGATGGCCAATAAAATGGATTTTTCTAAAAGAATAAATACATCTGGTCCTTCAGAGTTAAAAGATTTAAATGAAGCTTTTAATAACTTGTTAGAATCGTTTGAAAAATCTCAGATACAGTTAAAAGATATTGCTTACAATGATCCCCTTACCTGTTTGCCTAATCGTAGAAATTTCTGGGAGTATTTGAATGTTGCAATGCATAGTTTGAACCGTAGCTCCAAGTCTATAGCTTTATTGTTGATTGATTTAGATGATTTTAAATTTGTAAATGATGAATATGGTCATCAGGTAGGTGATGAAGTATTAAGAACTATCAGTTTGGTTATGCGCACTTGTGTAAGACAAGAAGATTTTTTAGCTCGTATAGGTGGAGATGAGTTTATTTTAGTATTAAAAGATTGTGAGGGACCACAGGTGCCAAAAAAAATTGCACAGAAGATTATTAGTGCTCTTGATAGACAGTTTGTGATTGAGCAAAAAGAAGTTCGGGTAGGTGCCAGTATAGGGATTAGTTTGTCTCCAGATGATACTAGGGAGACATCGGAATTGGTGCGGTTAGCTGATAAAGCTATGTATTTTGCTAAAAAGAAAGGAAAAAATAGCTTTTTGTTTTGGAATGATTCTTTTGATCAATTGTGTGATGCTGTTGAAGAAGATGAAAGCAAAATACTAGAAGTGATGGAGCATGGCTTGCTGGAGTTGAAGTTTTTGCCTCAGTACGACTTTAGCGGTTCTAAATCCATAGTTGGAGCAAAGGTGATTCCTTATTACTCTCGATTGCCTGAGGGTTCAAAGTCGGTTGAAGAAATTATGTCTCAGTCGGAGAGTCAAAGGTTTTTGATGTTGTACAATGAATGGTTTTTTAGAGAGTTAAGTCATCATATAAAAGTGTGGGATAAAGCAAAGGTATTGGATAAAGTTATTCCAGTGACTATTGAACTGTTACCGCATAAAGTACATTTGGCTTGTTTTATACAGGCTTTTAAATATTTTATCAGTCAGAGTGGTATAAAACCAGAGTTTGTTGTGATACAGCTTGATGAATTGAGTTTGAACCGCTTGCACAACCTTTCTCTTGATGTCATTGCTTTTGAGGAAAATATGGACTTTTTGTACCGTTCTAGTTTGTCGTTGGTATTAAATGGGTTCTCAGATGCTTATACAGTGTTGAATAAGGCTTCTAATGTATTAGTAAAGAGAATACAGTTATCTGCCTCTGATTTTTTATCGTTTGTCTCTGAAAAATCCACAGCACATACATTGAGCAAAAATGTGTTCTTACATTCAGAAGCAAAGAGCATTATCGATTGTTTACATAGGTTTGACTGTAAAATGTTGGTTTCTGATGTTCAAGATATTTATACTTGGAAAGAAGTAAAAGCTTTGAAAGCAGATTTGGTTCAAGGCCCTTGTTTGTCTGAGCCATTGAGCGCTCGTGCTTTTATGAATCAGTTGCTTGCTTCATCGGAGAATGTGTTGAGGTTAAATAATCTTTCTTCTTGAAATCATGTTGAATACATAGAATAACTATGCGCCCATTTTCTCGCCTTGATAGCAAAAAATAGTTCTGCGTATAAACGGGAATTTATTTCGTGCTCGTTCCTAAGTTGAGATTAAGAACTGAAGTGTAGCGTTGCTGGTGCATAAAAAAAGCCCCAACTCTAATAATCAAAAGTTGGGGCTTTTTTTGATGAGTAGCGTTAATGTTTTTTACAAGAACTTAAGCTTTTGTTTTACGTCGAGTAACGCTTAAGCCAGCAAGACCGATCCCTAAAAGAGCCAGTATGGCTGGTTCAGAAACAGGTGCGTTGGTTGAAGAAGCTGAAAATACAGCACCTGTTGAGTCTGCAGAAAATGACCAAGAATATTCTGTGTCATCGTATCCAGCTAGTTTCATAATGCCTGTTCCTGATAGATCAAGGTCCAATGTAGTTTGTTGGTCTATGCTCATTGTTAATAAGTCAAAGCTAACCCCGCTGCCAGACCACAAAGGCTCAACCGCAGAAAATGGGTCAATTGAGAAGTCATAGTATGCTACTGGTGAAAATAGACCGAATATTCCACCTAGGGTGCTACCAGCTTCAACTGTGGTGACAATAGCTGCGTCGCCTATAACGTCAATGTACTTGGCAGCATCGAAGGCTACTGCTGAACCTGCAGGTCCATCTAAAGGATTAACGCCAAAGCCAAATCCGATAGAGCCAGTAATTGGGGCGGCACTTGCTACTATTGAGCATGTGAGTAGTGCGCAACCTGCGGCAAATTGTTGGAATACTTTTTTCATGATTATGTTTCTCCGTAAAATAACTAAAAATTATTGGTTGGGTGACACATCAGAGTGTCTAGTGAGTCCTTACTTATCATAAGCCTACATATGATATGAGATGTGCTTGCTTTTCATTGTAGGTTAAAACTGTAAATTCTCATTGCAGAATTAAGCATAACTTGTGCCAAGTAAGATAAAATTATATTTATCAATCACTTATGTTATTTTTCGTTGCCTTTGTTGAGCTTGTTAAAAGTAAAGTGTAAAATAATCTAACACTTTATAGGTGTATTTAAAGTGTTCCAGAGTCTATAATTTTTTGAAGGGGTATTGCTTTGGTGGGTAGTAAAGAAAAAATCTTTCCGATTGATTAATATTTATGATGGGTTGAATTCTAAGTACTTTAGCTTGGACTTTACTTGGACTTGGACATTTTTCGATGTGTTTTAAATGATGGCTTTCTCTTCCAGGGATTTGGGTCCTATTGTGCCTGTTGTGTCTTTTACTCACTCTCGGCATATTAAGCCTGTTGCTGATATTTTATCTGAAATAGGTGTTGGTTGTGTAGAAATTACACTGAGAACACCTGTTGCTTTAGAGGCGATTACTTTTTTTGCTCAGAATTTTCCTGACTGTAGGGTTGGGGCTGGTACTGTTATTAATGAGCATCAATTAGAGCTTGTGGTACGGGAAGGCGCCCAGTTTGTATTGTGTCCTGGCCTTTCTGCTAAGCTGATTGAAAAGGCTCGTGCGTTGCAAACAGCTATAATACCAGGTGTTGCTACGTCCAGTGAAATTATGCGAGGTTTGGGCATGGGGTTGTCTGATTTTAAGTTTTTTCCAGCTGCAGCCATGGGGGGGGTGGAGACATTGAGGTCACTTAAAGGGCCTTTTCCGGATGTGTGGTTTTGTCCAACCGGAGGGATTACGATGGATAATTTTGAGGCATTTTTAATGGAAAGTAATGTGTTTGCCGTAGGCATGACCAGTATTTTACCCAATGTATTACAAGAGCAGGAGAATTGGGGACAGTTGAAGAAGATTGCCTCTCTTGTCTGGCGTAAGGCTAAGGCATTGCGGTGATTGAACAATCGCTTGTTAATAGTTTTGACTGGATCAGTGAGCATGTATTTGCAGATGCAAGTGTTTTATTTGACGAAGCTTGTGATTTCGTAGTCAAACAGCTTAATAATGCGCTCATTAGGCAATCGAATGCATCTATGGTGGTTAGTGGTGGTCAGACTCCTCGTGCTTTGTATGAAAGATTGCAGAGAGTGGACTTGGATTGGTTTAAGGTATCATTGACTTTGAGTGATGAGCGTTGGCTGCCGCTTTCTCATGTAGATAGTAATCAAAATATGATACAAGAGTATTTGCTCAAAGGCTTGGCCAGTCGAGCTAACTTTTTGCCGTTGATGACGAATCATTGTAATCCACACAGCGCAGTTGATGTTGTTTCAGAGCGCCTGCGGTCTTTGTCGAAGCCTTATAACTTGGTCATTCTTGGTATGGGGGAGGATGGGCATGTAGCCTCTTTGTTCCCTGACTCTGATCAGATTCAAAGCGCATTTGTGAGTTCAGATTGTTGTCTGGCTATCCATCCTAGTGCTGCACCTTATGCACGTTTATCTTTGACTTTGTCTGAGTTGCTCAATACGCAGCGTATTTTACTGTTGATACAAGGGGATAAGAAATGGCAGCTTTACCAAGATATTCTGCAAAATTTGTATGAAGGGGATCCTTTGGCTTTGCCTGTCAAAGGTATTTTAGCGCAAAAACGTGTACCTGTTCATGTGTTTTGGGCGCCTGACAGAGCTTTTTAGTTTGGTTTGGTTATGTAGTTGCAAATGACGTCTGAAGAATTAGTGCATTTTATTCATCATGAAATTCCTATTTGTGCCGCTATGGGTATTCAAGTTGAGTGTGTTAGTCTGGATAAATTTGTTTTGTCTTTTGCGTTAGATCCGAATAGAAATGTGCACGGCAGTGTTTTTGCTGGTAGCTTGTACAGCTTGGCTTCTGTTACTGGATGGTCTTTTTTGCGCTTGTTCGTAGATAAAAAGTTGACTGCTTCTACCCAAGAAATTCCAGAACTTTGGTTGGCGGAAGCTCAGATGACTTACTTAAAGCCTGCTAGAAGTTCGGTTAAGGCTATTGTGCAATCAGATTGTGCTGCATTGATAACTTTTTGGGAGCGATTTAAAAAGAAAGGTAAAGCCAAGTGCGCCTTAGGTATTGAGCTGATAAAAGGTGAGTCTGCTGATCGGCTGGCTAAATTTGAGGGGGTTTATGCTTGTTTATCTTGTGATATTTAAAAGGGGGAGCCTAAGCTCCCCCTTTTTTCGAGACTTTTTTAACGATTTAACGTTAAATGATTAAAATTGCTCTTTAGTAATCGTTGCGGTGACGCGTCTGTTTTTAAAGCGCCCTTCGGCTGTGCTATTAGATGCAATAGGTTGGTCTTCACCGTAACCGATGGCTTTGATACGGCGGGGGTCAATACCAAATTGCTCGACTAAAATTTGCCGTACAGTTTCAGCTCTTTGCTGGGACAGTACAGCATTGTATTCGGCATCACCAGAGCTGTCTGAGTGGCCTTCTATTACCGCAATGGTTTCATTATAACGGCTTAAGAAAGTAGCCAGTTCTTCAATTTGGCTTAAGGATTCTTGGGGCGCCTTTGCCGAATTCAGTTTGAATTGAATGTTTTGTGAGACTTGAATGGCACAACCTTTTTCATCGATCAAGTTATTAGGGTCTGAGTTAGGACACTCATCTTTGTAGTCGGCTATTTTGTCTGCATCTTGATCCAGTGGGCAGCCTTGTGTGTCAACTTGAACATCTGCTGGGGTTTGAACACACTCGTCTTTGTAGTCAGCAACGCCGTCCAGGTCACCGTCTAGGCCACAGCCATTGGCACCTACTGCAATGCCTGCAGGTGTATTGTCGCATTCATCAAGACTGTCAGGAATACCGTCATTGTCATTGTCCTGTGTTGCAGCGATTTGTTCAGCTGCTTGCTCTTGCTGGCTGATTTCGAAATCGTCATCACCAGAGCTGTTGTTGTTACCGAAGCTAAAGGCATAAGATAATGCTAGGTTAAAAAGGCCTGAAGTTTGTTCATGATCGATGCTGTTAAGAGCTCGTAAATCAGCGATAATAGAGAAGCCTTGGTCCAGGAGAAACCGAACGCCTGCTCCCGCATTGATTAGTGTTTCGTCTCTTTGGTTGTTGCTGTCAGATACGTCTTCTCGTTCGCTTTCACCTATGCCTGCAACTAGGAATGGGACAATGCGATCTTGGATGGGGGCGAAATTGTAAAAACCATCAAGGCGTGTGTAATTCCAGTCATACTCTGAGTTGTTGTTTTCACCATCGACTTCAGTTTCTGCATAGTTGATTTCGGTAGCCCAGTGATCGCCGATTTGGTAGCGAATACCGATAGAGGGTAAGCTGTCGTCTTCGAACTCTAGGTCATTGTCAAAGCTGTAATAGCCAATCCCAGGAATAATCGAGATAGATTGCTCAGCTTGGGCGACGATAGCAGCGCTACTCAAGCAAGTAACTCCTGCTGCAAAAGAAAGTGATAGAAGGTGTTTTTTGCTATTGTGCATAACGGGCTTGTCCTTACAATTTTAAAACGACATTAAACAGACGATGATGGTTAGTGATATTAACATGCATCGGGCCTTGCGACTAAATGCACTCCATAATACTGATCTTGCTTAATCAAGAAAAGTATAATTTTCAAGTTTTTTTTATTTTTTTGATTTAGATTGGTTTGCTGACTTTATTTTGTTTATTAGTAAGCCTTTTGTTGAAGACACTATAATTGAGTCTATAGTAATTTTAAGGAGATTTAGGTCTATCAGTTTATGGTTTACAGAGTGGTCAGGTTAGGGTGATAGCGGTATGAAAGATAAGAGTAGAATGGCTTCATGGGTGTGGGTATCGAGTGTGTTATTTGTTGGTGTTGGGTGCGTATCATACAAGCCTTTGGGTTCAGTCTTTCCGATGGCTGATGGTCAATATAAGGCCATTGCTACAGCTAGAACAGAAGGGGCTGCATTAAAATAATACAAAAGGATGCGGAAGGAACTTGTAAAGATCGAGAAAAGACCAAAAAATATGTAATATTAGATCAAAAAGCGACCTATGTAGGTCCGGAAAAGGGTGATACTGGGAAAGGTATAGCTGGTGCTGCTTCTAAAGCTTTGCAGTTGACGGCCTCGTATTATAGTAAAGAAAATCACAAAGTAGAAGTTACGTTTAAGTGTAATAAATAGAGCTCTTTCGTATTTGCCGTGGTTTGATTGGAAACTGGCAGTTTATTAGGTTTGTTTTTTCAAATTGGTCCCTTCTCAGGAATGCAACGATCAGTTATTTTGTATTAACATAGAGCAATGATTTCTCAGTAAATTTATTTAATTTTTTCGAATTATTTTTCCAAACCATCATTCTATTTGAACTTCTATACGCTTTACTTGGCGGTGGCATCTTGTATCATATCCTGAGGTGGATTGTTTTGAACATTTGGAACTTCGTTGTAACGTTACCCCTCTAAAAGTCAGTTGCAGCACCACCCGCTTATCTTCAAACCGCTGATTAAGGCATTAAGTTTTAGAATACAGAATTTTTCTGTATGTTCACTTATTCATTCTATTATGAACACAGTTATTCAATTAGTATTGTAAGTACTATCAACAGCACTGCGATACGATTGTATATTTTGACTATTTTATGGTTTGTATGTTTGATAAAATAATAAAAAGGATATTTTACGTATATTTGTTTTTGGTCGGAGTTTTTGGGTGCTATTATAACCCTGATTTAGCGACAGATGTTATACCTGATCCAGATGTTGATAACGGCTTACCTCCTGATGACCTGCCTGACCCAGTTCCGGAATTACCAGCACTGACTGTGAGTTTTGCTGCGAACAATTCACAAGTTTTAGAAGATTCTCAGTCGCACCCGATTGTTGTCAAGTTTTCAAGGTCTACGGATCAAGTTGTAGCTGTGGGCTATTCTGTTTTTGCTGAGACAGCCGTTCAAGGCAAAGATTTTGAATTGGCCTCAGAGAGGGTTTCGATCCCGGTGGGTAGTACTGAGTTTGTTATTACAGCTGTTCTTATGGCAGAAGATTTTTATGAAAATGATGAAACTTTTTCAATAAAGATAGACAAAATTGCTGGTGTTGATGTGGGTGAGATTGTTGAGCACTCTGTTACTATTTTGAATGACGATATTCCCAAAGAGCGTGATATGTTTACACTGGAGCAGCTGTTCAGTGGTGATCAACAGTTGAAAGTTGTTTGTGATAGAATGGTAAATCAGGGTGTTAAAAATAAAGTAACGCAAGCTTTTTGTGGGCAAAATATACCTAATATAACCGGTTTGAAAGATTTGCAGAATGTATTGGGTCTTAGTTTTAATGAGGCTAATGCTACGATGGGAAATCCCGATTTTGTTTTGGCAGGTCGTTCAACTTCTCTGGCTATGAGATCTACTAATGCCATCAATCCCAGGGTGATTTTATTTTCATCAAATAATAGATTTAAAAAAAAATCGGTAGCATCTTCTAATTCTTGCAGTAGCTCTGCCAGTGTTTCGAACTCATCTGGATCTGCCAGTGCTTCTAGTTCTTGTAGCGTCTCTGGTCCTGCTGGCTCTTGTAGTTCTTCGAGTTTTGCAAGCTCATCTGGGTCTAGCAGTGCTTCCAGTTCGTGTAGTGTTTCTGGTGCAGTTGAGGAAATTTCTGATTCATTTAGTAATCGAGCACAAGAGGAAGGGTTTGTATTAATGGGGTTTGTACGTGGTGAGCAATTTGTAGAAATCATTGCAGGTCACTTTGATTCAGAGAATCCCAATGATCCCAAAAATAATAAGGACCTGCAGTTTTACTTATTAAACTTTCAACAAGCTTGTAATGAAACAGGTACGTGCTCGAATAAAGATTTACTTACAGAAGCGGTGGAGAAAAACTTTGTTTCTTGGACTTTGTATCATGAAGAAGATTTGAAAAATACATTGGTTGATTGTCGTCAGTGCCATCAGTCCGGTGGACCTAATGCTCAAAAGACGTTGCTTATGCAGGAATTGAACGATCCATGGACAGGTTTTATGAGAAATGATAGGGCCGGTGGTCAAGCCTTGCTTGAAGACTATTTTAGTGCTCATGATGCTAATGAAGAATATGGGGGAATTCCAGGTTCATTGGTCGCTCAATCGGATCCAGCACGTTTAGAAAGTTTTTTACTGGCAATGGGTTTTGGTAATGGATTTAATCGTAATTCTACACAAGGCCGTTTTGATTCATTGACCATCGAGACTGAAGTTTCTGAAAGTAATCCAGCCCAACCTGCTGATAATACGATAGCCGGTGTCAGTGCAAATTGGTTAGCACTCTATGACAGAAATGTACGTGGAGAAATTATTCAGGTGCCTTATCACGATGTTAAAGTCAGTGATCCGGTGAAGTTGGGTCAAATGGCTGCTTCTTATAAAGCATTTATTGCCGGTGAAATTGTTGATCTACCTGATATACGAGAAATATTTAAAGAGGATGAAATTAGAGATATTGGATTTAAAGTTAAAGCCAATCTAGATGGTTTGGGTATTTTGACGCAAGCTTGTACGCAGTGCCATAATGATGTGTTAGATCAAGATATTTCTAGAGCTAATTTCAATGTGAATCTCAATCAAATGAGTGTGGAAGCGTTAATGCTTGCGCAGGAGCGTATTAATTTACCTTATGATCATTTGCATGCTATGCCGCCAGCTCGCTTTAGAACTTTAGATAATTCAGAAAGAAAAATTTTGACAGAGTATCTGCAAACAGTGGTTAATCAAAAACAGACTATTGTTTCACAATAGCTTGATAACCAGTCTATTTTACACAAACTGTTATTCTCAATGGATTTAGCCTGTTTCGCGCTAGCGGCTATTTGAGGTCAATGACTATTTGGGGTTAATAAAGATGGCTTTTCTAGTTTAAAGTTTTGTAACATAATGAGCAACAGTAGATTGTGTCAGTAATCTTAGAAGAAATATGCGTCACGATATTGAGAGTAGTTTGCAATTTGGTAGGCACGAATTAAACCCCGACAGGGGTTGTGTCATACAGCCGGCGGGTTTTTAACCGCCGGTGGTGAGGACGCAGAAAAGAGTCCTGAAGGGACGATGTTTGAGGAATCATAAAAGTCATGGGAAGTACGTTGACCAACTACTATGAGTAACATACGGAGGAGAAAATGGGAATTAGATTTATATTTCACGGAGGAACAAGAGAGACGAAAGCTAATGGTTCTGTAAGACAAATCGGTATAGCTCACAATAGTGCATTCTATGCGGCGGCAAGAAATGTTGAGAAGGATTATAGGCTGTTAAACTTAAGTGATGATATTAAACTTATAAAGATATCAACTTCTGCTAGTATGGTTGCACAAATAAACACAGTGAAACCAAACGCAGTTAAATCATTTGATGTATTGTCCCATGGAACACCTTATTCACTCAATTTTTCCGTTAAAGAAAATGAAAATTGTGGGCTAGTGACTGGGTTAGTCGCAAAAGGTATGCTATCTATATATTATTCTTCTTGGGAAGATGGGTTTTATAAATTTTCCAGCGACTCTAGATATGTGTCAAATATTAATTTTTCTGTTTTTACAGAAGATGCAAGAATACAAATACATGGCTGCAATACCGCGAAAGGTAATATACCAGGTGATACTCTTGCAGAAACATTTTCTAAAGAACTTTACGAAGCCGGAAAAACTAGAGCGTATGTAATTGGACACACTGATAAGTCGAACCCAAACATAAAGGGGAAGAAAACAACTATAGCGCAACAAGATTATCGGCATGGTAAACGAGTTATTATTCACAACGCCAATATTATTAAAACAACAAATCAGAAAGGATATCTAGCTCATCAGGATATATTAAAACTTCTTCCGGAAGTATCAAAATGAGTAAGTCAATAATTGTAGTAATATTTCTATGCTGTATTGTTGGTGTTTTAATTGTCGTATCAAATTTAAAGGGAGAGCAGCAAACTTTACAGGCGCGTTACTTAATGCTGTCTTGTGAAAAATGCTATCACATGGAGGTGGAAAAATCTTCAATTCAGAGGGTGGTAAAAAACACAATTATTCCTCGATCAACTGAACTAGATATTGAGCAATTAATAGATTCATCACTAGAAAAAGATAACAAGCTTTTTTGTTTTAAGGGCCGTGCACAAAAATACAACATCAACTTATTTGGAATTGATCCTGATGGAATTGTCTTTTTTGTGGAAGAAGTGTTAGATATAAAGCTTTGTGAAAGTATTTAACGAAAAATGTCTAACAAAAACTACAGCGGATCAATGTACGCTGCGTTTCAATTACCCGCTGAGTTGGACGTTATGCTCCATCGAGTGTGGTTTGCAATCTGGTAGATAGGAATCAACCCTGCTATCGAGAGTAGCTTGCAATTTGGTAGGCACGAATTAAACCCATTTACTTTTTGGCCTACTTGTACAACAGCCTTCGTAGATGCAACCCATGAACACCCGGGGGCCACCGATATCAACAATGAGTTTTGCAATATTGGTGTGTTTTGCGCTTTTCAATATTTGAAATCCTTTTCCTGCAGGTCCAGCAATACCAAGTAATCTTAATCCGTCCTTTCCCCAGCCTGCAAGCCCTCCTTCGGATACACCGTCTCCGAATCGAAGTAAATCCACAAGGCCTGAACCCAGTACCATGGAAGTATGAATCGCTGTAGCTGTAATAATTCCGAATTGATAAGGGGTGAGAGATGATGTTTTTCATACCCAGAATATTTTTAATGGTTGATAGCATTGATGTTAACAGTTCCTTTTTAATTAGTTCGACAGTTTCCTTCGGTAATGACACTAATTCACAATAGCTTTATAACCAATATCTTTACGGTAAAAACGATCAGCCCAGTCGATTTGTTTTACGGCGTTGTAGGTTCTCTCTTGAGCCTGTGCAACTGTATCGGCCAGGGCTGTAACAGATAAAACCCGCCCGCCATCTGTCAGTACTTGGTCTTTTTTTAAGGTTGTGCCTGCATGAAAAATTTTTAAGTCATTGCTTTGTTCAATGTTGTTTAGGCCATTGATAGGAAGTCCTTTCTTATAGGCATTTGGATAACCTCCTGATGCCATGACCACACACAGTGCTGTGCGCTCGTCCCAATCCAGCGAACTATGTTTTTCTAGTTGCCCTGACAGTGCGGCCAGACACAGTTCAACTAAATCTGATTTTAACCGCATTAAAATCGGTTGTGTTTCAGGATCACCAAAGCGACAGTTAAATTCTAGGACCTTAGGTGTGCCGTCGGCTGTGATCATCAGGCCTGCATATAGGAAGCCTCGATAGGGGGTTTGGTCTTCAACTAAACCTTGTACCGTTGGGTAGATGACCTGTTCTAATATGGTTTTATGGTTGGTTGGTGTGATGATAGGGGCAGGGGAGTAGGCCCCCATGCCACCCGTGTTGGGTCCTTTATCACCTTCGTCACGAGCTTTGTGATCTTGAGAACTGGCCAGTGGAACAACAGCAGTGCCGTCTACTAAGCAGATGAAGCTGGCTTCTTCTCCTTGTAAAAATTCTTCAATGACGACACGTTGACTGGCTGAACCGAATTGCTGATCAATAAGCATATTGGTCAGTGTAGTGTTCGCTTCTATGAGTGTGTGAGCAATGATGACACCTTTGCCGGCAGCAAGCCCATCAGCTTTTATAACGATGGGAAAGTTTTGAGTTTTTACGTAATTGATCGCAGGTTCGTATTCAGTAAAAGTTGCATAGTTTGCTGTTGGAATTTGATATCGATCTAAAAAACGTTTAGTGAAGGCTTTGCTGGCTTCCAGTTGCGCAGCTTGTTGGGTTGGCCCAAAGCAGGGTAAGCCTTGTGCTTGAAAAGTATCAACAATACCCATCACCAAAGGAGCTTCTGGCCCTACGATGCATAAGCCAATTGCATTTGTTTGGGCAAAGTGCACTAAGGCAGGGATGTCTGTGGCTGCGATATCAATGTTTTCAATGCCTGCTTCAAGTGCTGTACCAGCATTACCTGGTGCCACATACACTTGAGTAACTTTTGGAGAAGATGCAACTTTCCACGCAAGCGCATGTTCTCGTCCACCATTACCTACGATTAAGACTTTCATGTGTATGACTTTTCCTAATTAGTGATTAAAATGACGCTTTCCCGTGAATATCATTGCGATATTGGCCTTATTTGCACAATCAATGACTTCTTGATCTCTCTTTGAGCCGCCAGGCTGGATGATAGCTGATACCCCATGCTCAGCTGCTTTTTTTACACCGTCATTAAAAGGGAAAAAAGCGTCAGATGCTAATACACTGTTGTTTAAGGATAAACCAGCCTGTTGTGTTTTTTGAGCTGCAATGTCAGTGCTGAAAACTCGGCTCATTTGGCCGGCGCCAATGCCTATGGTGGCGCCATTTTTAGCAAAGACAATGGCATTGGATTTTACAATTCTGACTATTTGCCAGGCAAACTGTAAATCAATCAGTTCTTGTTGAGTCGGTGATCTTTTTGTGATCGTTTGCCAGTTGCTTGGATTGGGGTCACAGTAATCTTTGGTTTGTACTAACAGGCCTGCAGTGATTTTTTTGCAGACCCATTCCGTTTGAACTTGCTGGTATGTGTCACTTGTTGACCATGGCCCTGTCTTGAGGACTCTTAGGTTGCTTTTGGCTTTTAAGATGCCTAATGCGGTTTGTGTGTAATCGGGTGCGATCAACACTTCTACAAATTGCTGTGACAAAATACGGTCGGCTAAATTTTGGTCTAAAGTCCGGTTGAAGGCAATAATGCCGCCAAAAGCCGAAGTGGGATCAGCTTGATAGGCCTTCTCATAAGCTTGCTCTATACTATCGGCCAATGCGGCTCCGCAAGGGTTGGCATGCTTGATAATCGCACAAGCAGGTTCATTGAAGTATTTGACGCATTCCAGTGCCGCATCGGCATCGACCAGGTTGTTATAAGAAAGCGATTTACCTTGCAGTTGAGCGCTGTGAGTAATGCTCGGTGTTTGAGTTTGCTGAATGATGCCGCTTTCTGCAAACAATACAGCTTGTTGATGTGGGTTTTCACCGTAGCGCAACGCTTGCTTTTTCTGCAAAGGCGGGAGAAAAGTCTCTGTATACAGCCTTGTTTCTTCTGGTTGCTCTTGTGTCTCAGCCCCTTTGTTTTTTTTGGTGAAATTTTGGTGTAAATATTGGTGTATCAGGCTGTCATAAAGAGCGGTGTACTCAAATGCTTTGACAGCCATGGCTTGCCTAAATTCGTGTGAATTTGCCCCGTTGTGTTGAGTGTAGTTTTCTATAAAGGTGATGTAATCGCTGGGGTGGGTTAAGACAGTAACATGACGATGATTTTTTGCCGCAGCTCTGATTAAGGTTGGGCCACCGACATCTATGTTTTCAATGGCTGTTGCTAGGTCGCAGTTTGGGTTTGTTGTAACTTCAGCAAAGGGGTAGAGGTTAACAACCACTAAATCAATAGGGTTGATCGCATACTTTGCGAGAGTATTTTCGTCTGTGCCTCTTCTGGCCAGTATACCTGCATGAATATTGGGGTGTAGAGTTTTTACGCGTCCACTCATCATTTCAGGAAATTGAGTCACTTGACTGACTTCAGTAACGGTTAGACCGGCTGTGGTTAGAGTTTTGTATGTACCTCCTGAGGATATGATTTCAACTTTGTGTTCGATGAGTTGCTTGGCCAATTCGACCAATCCTGTTTTATCGAAAGCGCTTAATAGAGCACGTTTTATAGGTGTATGCATTTCGTATATCCTAAACAGGCTGGATAAGTTTGGATCGTTGAAGGTTTATTTTATTACAGCCAACTGGCATTTTGGTATTTTTCGGAAATGTATTTCGCGTGGTTTGGTCTATTGGAGATGCTCCATTGATTGCATGGGATCTCCAGTAGACCTAAAAGTTTGTTAGTGGTCTTGTGTAGATTAGATCAAGCCGTATTGTTTAAGTTTTTTGCGAAGTGTTCCTCGGTTCAGACCAAGCAAGGTCGAAGCCTTAGTTTGGTTACCCCTGGTGTATTCCATTACTGTTTCTAACAGTGGTGCTTCAACCTCTGATAAAACCATCTGGTAGACATCAGTAACTGTCTGCCCATCTAAGTGAGCAAAATAATTTCTCAGTGCTTTTTCGACATTGTCTCGAAGCGTCTGAGCTTGTTGATCCGCAGGGGTTGTGAGATGTTTTTTTAAGGACTCATCACTCGCACTCTTGGCTTCTTCAGCCGAGGGGGTTGAGCTTAGAGTTTCTTGTGCTTGTGTTGGACTTTCATATAGTTCGTTCATGCCGCCATTACCTCTCCATCGATTAAACGCTCAAAGTAATCCTTAGCACTGGCGAGTTGATCATCAGGGTTTATAAGAGTATTAAATGCCCTGCTGAACTGCTTGCCGCCAGGAAGTTCATCAACGTACCATTTTACGTGTTTTCTGGCAATACGTACTCCAAGCTCATTGCCATAAAAATTGTAAATTGAGGACAGATGTACTTCGACGGTCTGTGCAATCTCAGTATAGGCTGGGATGCACAGCTTACCCCCAGTATCAAGAAAATGATTAATTTCCCGAAAAAGCCAGGGCCTACCTTGTGCGCCTCTACCGATCATAACAGCATGTGCGCCTGTGTGGTGTAAGACTTTCTGGGCTTTTTCTGGGGTTGTAATATCCCCATTGGCTATTATCGGGATTTTAGCCGATGCTACTACTTTTGCTATTGTGTCATACTCAACTTGACCTTTGAATCCACAAGCTCGAGTGCGACCATGCAAAGTGAGTAAGGCAATGCCTGAGGCCTCTGCAATTTTTGCAATGTGAGTAGCATTTTTATTTTCTGTATTCCAGCCAGTGCGAAACTTTAAAGTAACCGGAATTTGAACTGCATCTACAACGGATTTCAAAATCTGGCTTATCAATTTTTCATCTTTTAGTAGGGCTGAGCCTGCTGCTTTAGAACAAACTTTTTTAGCAGGACATCCCATATTAATGTCAATTATGTCAGCTCCCAAGTCGGCACAGGCGCGTGCTGCCTCGGCCATTTGTTGTGGGTCACTTCCTGCGATTTGAATCACATTAAGTTGGCGAGGTTGGCAAGGTTGGCAAGAAGAGTTACTCATTTTGGCAAGTCTTCTTTTAGTTTTTTTTGACTGCCATAGCTTGCGGTTACTTGTAACCATTTCTGATGTGACCCAGGCCGCACCAAAAGATTGACATAGCTGTCTAAAAGGATGGTCAGTGATTCCAGCCATGGGTGCGAGGCTTGCTTTTCCGTAAACGCTATGACGACCAATTTTGAGAGCCGGTGTTTCTTTTATGTGTGTTTGTTCCATTTCAGGCCTGTGTATACTTGTGAGCTTGACTTGTTTACTCTAAAGATAACCTTCGATTTTACTTTCAGCTGTTAATAGTCTTGTTTAAGATATAGAGTTCCATTGATCATTTGAGTAGTAAAAATTTCTAAATTTAAAGAAGTGTGGACATTCTATCTAAATTGTCTGGTTATGTCTATCTTGTGATCAAAAAAAATGTATAAATTTTAAGTTTTGTAAAGGACTGAAAGTATAAGTGAGGTAGAGTACTCTTGCATGGGGTTCGTCTATTAGAGTGAGTTTCGCTAGTTTTAATTAAAAGCAGATATGAGGAATTGGGCAAAGAAAGATGTTTTTAGGTGCTTGTTTATTTGTTTATAAGTGATAAAATCAGCCAATGTATTCATTTTATTGTGCTGTTTTAGTAAGACACAGTAGAAACGGAGCTTTTGATTATTTATTAAATTAGCTAGGCGTTTTTCTTTGCTGAGTGTTTTTTGAGTGGGGTTTTTATGAGAAAGGGATTTTTCACTGTTGGTTTGAGTAACTTTTGTTCTATTGGTGGTCGTTTCTTAGCTGTGGCTTCTGTATTTTTGTGTGTGCAAACAGCCCCAGTGTTTGCTTTTACGGATACGCAAGCTTGTGTCAATATGCTAAAAGATGAAATCCGTCCTATTGCCCAGGAGCGGTCAGAACGTTTTTTAGGGAAGGTCGGTCCTGAAACAGCGCGTTGTAGGGGTGGGGAAAAGGCAGTAAAGAATAGAGACTATCCATGGGTTGATTGGTCAAATTACTGGGCAACTGGAGATGACTCTAGTAAGAGGGATGGGGCTGAAGCAAGCACAGCTTTAGGCAAACATATAAAGCCGAACGGTCGTGGGGTTGATGGTTCTTTATTAGATTTGGAATATCAGCGTATAGAGTTGATCAAATTTAATTTATTTGATAACTATACTTTTCCAAGTTATATCAAAGGTCGGGATGATGCGCAAGGGCCTGCTCTAAAACAGTGGCCTGAAATGAGGTTGTCCAAAAATCATTCTCAATACGAAGCAGTTGGAGGAAGTGATGTTGCTCAGCTATGTCGTGGCGAGTTGATTCGATATAGAACCCTGACGGGTATTTGTAATGATATTTACAATCCCAAAATGGGTTCGACCGGTACCTATTTTTCGCGTAATGTGGAGTTTGATTCGACCTTCCCTAGACTGACCAAAAACCCTTTGGCAAGGGCGCGGCACTCTGATGCTGAAAATGGGCTCAGGATAGGCTTACTTGAGCCAGACCCTCAGTTAATCAGTCGTAAACTTTTTACGCGATCAATTGATTCTCCTACCGATACTTGCAATAAAGGCATGGGGTTTGATGGACATTCCCCTATGGCGCAATGTGATTATTTGAAAGCACCTTTTTTTAATGTATTAGCGGCTTTTTGGATACAGTTTATGACGCATGATTGGTTCAGTCATGTTGATGAAGGTCGAAATGAAAAGAAGTTGGTTCCAGTAGGGTGTGAAACACGTGAGGCGATTAGACTCGGTTGTAGGCCGCAAGATCGCATGGAGCCTTCATTGTATGCTCAGACAACAGAGCCGAAAACTTTTTCCCATGAGGGTAAAGAGTATCTAGAAAGAGCTTATAAAACTACAAGTAATCATGTAACGGCTTGGTGGGATGCATCGCAAATCTATGGCTTTGATGAAAAGTCGGTTCGTCGTGCTTTGCGTGACCCTAAAGATTCAGCAAAGCTGTTACAAAAGGATGGATATTTGCCGGTTTTCCCCGAGTGTGATCGACAGCGAGGTGATTGTCTTATCCAGCCGCAATGGCGAGGTCAAGAAGCAGCAGCGTTTGCTGATAACTGGAATATTGGTTTAAGTTTTTATCACAACTTGTTTGTGCGTGAACATAATACGTTTGTTGATGCGTTTCGAGAAATGCAAAAGCAGTATCCGGCTTCAGATTCAGGCTTACGTGACCCTAAGGATCCGCAGCGCATTATTACTTATGATCAGGTCGATGATGAGATTTTGTATCAGGCAGCCCGCTTGGTTGTATCGGCAGAAATTGCAAAAATTCATACCATAGAGTGGACGACCCAGTTACTCTACAATGATCCGCTTTATAAAGCTATGAATGCAAACTGGTTTGGTTTGTTTGAAACGGAAGAGAGTCGTGTGTCAAAGGCACTTAAAACAGTTTTGCAAACTGATGAGAGTTTCTTAGGCAGCTCTTCCAGTAAAGTGACGGGTTGGTTAGGAAGATCGAGTGATAGTAAGAAGGCTAACTCACTTTATTCGGTATTAGCATCTGGTGCTGGGATTTTTGGTTTAGGTAATACTATAGAGAAAGGTTTTTTGTGGTGGAAGCGAGATGTTTGGGATTTGACTAATCCTGAGCATATTAATGGTGGGATCAATCACTTTGGTTCACCCTTCAACTTTCCTGAGGAATTTACTTCTGTTTATCGTTTGCATCCTTTATTACCTGATTTGATTGAGTATCGAGAGAATGAAAATCCGAACAAGATCAAATTAAAGATCCCAGTGGTTGATACAATACGGGGCCAAGCGACAGCTCATATGCATAATCGTGGTTTAGATAACTGGGCCTTGAGTATGGGGCGTCAGCGTTTGGGTTTGCTGCACTTAAAAAATCATCCTCATTTTTTGCAAAATCTTGATATGTCTCATTTGAACACGCCTACCAATAAACTTGATATTGTGGCTTTGGACGTTATTCGAGATCGAGAACGGGGTGTTCCTCGTTTTAATGAGTTTCGTCGGCAAATTGGTTTGAAGACTTTGACTAGTTTTGATGATTTTGTTGATAGACGTTTATTGAAAGGCTCGCCAGAGCGTAAAGCCCAAGAGCAAGTAGTTACTGAAATACGAGAAATTTACGGTACACATATTTGTGATGAAAATAAAATAATTTCCTATGCTCAAAAGGATGATCAGGGTAAGTTTATTAATGATTGTCTGGGACATCCTCATGGTACTCGAGTTGATAATATTGAAGATTTAGATACAGTAGTTGGCTGGTTGGCTGAGTATACTCGCCCGCACGGTTATGCGATCTCAGAAACTCAATTTCATATTTTTATTATTAATGCCTCGCGTCGTCTGTTCAGTGATAGATTTTTTACCTCCAGTTTTCGTCCAGAATTTTATTCGCGGCTGGGTTATGACTGGGTACTCAATAATGGCCCGCTCAGTGGTTGTCCTTATCCGCTAGAATCTACAGCAGGGGGTGGACAGGTATGTAATGAGCCGGAACTAATCAACGGCCACAAAATGCAAGTTTCTCCTTTGAAGCGTTTGTTAATACGTAACATTCCGCAATTGCGTGATGAATTAATGCAAGTTGCCAACGCGTTTGATCCTTGGGCGCGTGATCGAGGTGAGTATTACTCGTTAGAATGGAAGCCAAGAGCAGATGCTAAGAGTGACCCAGCATTTTAGAGCTTTGGATTTTAATCAATGAAGCTTAAACAAAATTTTTGCTGCTTTATTTTGTTGGTTGTGCTGATGTGCCTGGCTTCATGGGTTCGGTCTGAACTTGAGCTGGGCCAAGAGCAGGTCATGCCGGGTGAGGATGACATTGCTCGTGAAATGGTGCGTTTGATCAAGTCTGTAAGTTTAAAGCGACATTCTAGAGCAGAGATGAAGCGCTTTAATCAAGTGAAAACACTTGGTTGCTTTAACGCAGATTTTAAGGTGATCGAAGGTTTAGCTGAACATCTTAAGCAAGGGTTGTTTGCTCAGCCTTTGCGTTATGATGCGTTGGTGCGCTTTGCCAATGCCAGTAAATTTGATGACAGAGAAAAAGATCTGCGAGGTTTATCAGTCAAGGTCTATGGAGTTGGAGGTGAATCTTTATGGGGACAACCTGGTACGCAAGATTTTCTTTTCAACAGTTACCCGGCATTATTTGCGGCCACACCTAAGGACTTTCTTAGTTTTATTCGTGCCTTGGATCGGGATAACTTGGCTTGGTTTTTTTTCAATCCTTTTGACTCGCACATCAAGTCATTGTTCCTATTAAATAAAGCACGCCGTTATCACGTCAGTCCTTTTGATATTTCATATTGGAGTACGACGCCTTACCGTTATGGTGTCAATACGAACCATGCTGTGAAATATTCAGCGCGGCCTTGTTCGGCAGTTAAGACTGAGTTACCTAGCCAATTGCTTGGTGAAGATCATCAGCGGGTTTCTATGCAAAAGCATCTAGAAAAGGCTCCAGTTTGTTTTGACTTTATGGTGCAATTTCAGTCTGATTCTAATAAAATGCCTATTGAAGATGCTTCTGTTATTTGGGATGAGGCAGTTTCTCCATTTCAAACTGTAGCGAGGATTACGATTAAGTTTCAAGATTTTAGTAGTGATGCAGCACTTGCGAGTTGTGAGGCTCAGGTTTTTAACCCGTGGCAAAGCAGATTGGAGCATAAGCCGCTTGGAGGGATCAATAGAGTTCGTAAGTACGTATATGAAGAAATGGCACGATTTAGGGTGCAGTAAAGTAGCATTGATTGCTTAGTTTTGTTTTAAGGATGAAGGAGTAAGAATATGAATAAAACAGTTGAAAATTGGTTGTGTATGTCACAAGAGGAGCTGGATGGGGTGTACAAGAAAGCCTTACCGGGCACCATTCCTGCTGGCAATACTGATGGTACGGCAATTTTACCGGGTTCTCCATTATCAAAAGCCTTTGCTGGGCTTGCGAAAGCTTTTGCTTGGAAGGGAAAGGTCTTTGATTTATTTTCTCCGGATGAGACTAAAGGAGTATTGACCAATAAGATTTCTTTATTAAGTTTGCCTTTGATTGTAGCAAAAGTGTATAAAGATAAAAGCTGGTTAGATGGTAAGGACACCATTGTGATTGATTATGGGAAGACTTCCTTGTTGGCTCAGAAAATAAGAGATGAAATCAGGGAAGTTGAGCCTGGCTTATATTTAGGGAAGGTCTGGTGGGGGCAAAATAGAGTTTTGGATTTTGCGCTTGAATCTAAGCCCTAGTTGAAATAGAAAGCCGGGAGGCTTCAACTGTTTGTTGTCTCCACCGTTGCTCCGACTGCTTCTAGTTCTAGCTGGAGCGGTTGGAGGGTGGGCTTTCACATTCCTCACCTTACCCTATGCTGTAGGTCCTCTATAGTTTATGGCTTGATGGTGTCGTTTTTGCTGTCAATATACTCATATGACTATTTCGTCTAAAAGGGCTTAAAAATCAATGATTATTTAGGAGAGATTTTTGCTTGTTAATATCTTAATAGTTAATTGAATAAGCTTGTTCTTTTAACATTATTTTTTGAATCAATCAGATACAGATTGATTTTGTCAAAAAATAGTTAAGTTAAGGTATTTATGAGCGATGCAGCGTTGACATCTCACATCAAGCCGTTCAAGCAAGGCTACTTAGGCGCACCTATTTTCTTAGTGGCAATCCTGGCAATGATGATATTGCCATTGCCCCCTCTGTTATTAGATTTATTGTTTTCATTTAATATCACACTTTCTTTAATAGTACTGTTGGTTTGTGTTTATACTTTGCGCCCTTTAGATTTTACTATTTTCCCGACCGTACTGCTAGTTGCCACTTTGCTTAGATTGGCACTAAATGTTGCATCTACTCGGGTTGTTTTATTAAATGGCCATACAGGTGGGGATGCGGCCGGTAAAGTCATACAATCTTTTGGTGAAGTTGTTATCGGTGGTAATTATGCTGTTGGTTTAGTTGTGTTTGCCATTCTGATCATTATTAACTTTGTGGTGGTGACTAAGGGCGCCGGTAGAATTTCTGAAGTGAGTGCACGTTTTACTTTAGATGCAATGCCGGGTAAGCAAATGGCAATTGACGCTGATCTCAATTCTGGCTTGATTGATCAAGATGAAGCAAAGAAACGTAGAGCTGATATCTCTGAAGAAGCTGATTTTTATGGTGCGATGGATGGCGCTAGCAAATTTGTTAGAGGCGATGCGGTTGCAGGTATTTTGATATTGGTTATTAATATCTTAGGGGGTTTAGCGATTGGTATGATGCAACATGGCTTGGATTTTTCTGATGCTATGAAAAAATATGCATTACTGACGATCGGTGATGGCTTAGTAGCTCAAATCCCTTCATTACTGCTATCAACAGCAGCAGCTATTACTGTTACACGAGTTAATAGCGATCAAAATGTTTCTGAGCAAGTCAGCCAACAAATGTTGTCTAATCCTCAAGGGCTTGTTGTTGCAGCAGGTATATTGGGGGTGTTAGGTTTGGTTCCGGGGATGCCTCATATTGCATTTTTATTTTTATCATTAGCTTGTATGTCAGTTGCTTATTTTGTCAATAAAAAAAATAAAAATCTGCCTGCTGCTACAACAGAAGAAATGACGCAAAATATATCCCCGGAACAACAATCTAGTACAGATGTAGCAAGTAATAATGAACTTAAAGAACTCACGTGGGATGATGTTCAGCCGGTAGATATGATTGGTTTGGAAGTTGGTTATCGCTTAATACCTCTTGTCGATATAGCTCAATCTGGGCAACTGTTGGCTCGTATTAAAGGGGTTCGGAAAAAACTATCCCAAGAGCTGGGTTTTCTTCTGCCGAGTGTGCATGTGCGTGATAATTTAGATCTGTTACCTAATGTTTATAGAATTGTTCTAATGGGCGTAACGATTGCAGAAGCTGAAATACACCCGGATAGAGAGTTGGCTATCAATCCTGGTCAAGTTTTTGGCAATATCAATGGTATACAAGGTAAAGATCCGGCTTTTGGACTTGATGCCGTTTGGATTGAGCCCAATCAGAAAGACCAAGCTCAGTCTTTAGGCTATACAGTGGTTGATGCTGCTACTGTTATTGCCACTCATTTAAATCAAATTTTGCAGTCGCATGCGTATGAGTTATTGGGTCATGAGGAAGTACAAAAATTAATGGATAATTTGGCAGAGAAATCTCCTAAATTAATTGAAAGCATTACCCCTAATCCTTTACCCATCAGTACTGTATTGAAAGTATTGCAAAATTTATTAAAGGAAAATATTTCTATTAAAGATATTCGCAGTATTTGTGAGGCTTTGGCGGAAACATGCACCACCCAGAAATCTGCTGATGCACTGACAGCCAGTGCTAGGATAGCATTATCGAGACAGATTGTTCAATCGATATCAAATTCAACGGATGAAATGCCGGTCGTTACGTTGCATCCTGAATTGGAACAAATATTGCTCCAAAGTGTAGATCAAGCTAAAAAGAGTGGGGGCTCAGAAGTAGATGCCATTATTGAGCCAAAAATTGTCGAGTCTTTGCAAAAGAAAATGGTTGAAGCTGTGCAAAAGCAAGAGTTACAAGGTAAACCAGCAATTTTATTAGTGGCTGCAGGCATACGCAGTATGTTGTCTCGTTTTTTGAGATACAGCATTCCTTCTTTGAATGTACTGGCTTATAACGAAGTGCCTGAAAGTAGAAAAATTACCATTGTATCTTCAATAGGTTAAATGTATTGAATCTTTTATGATTTAAGGAGTAGTTCAACAATGCAAGCCAAAAGATACTTTGCCCCTGATATGAGACGAGCACTTAAATTGGTTCGAGAAGATCTAGGTGATAGTGCAATTATTTTGCACAATAAAGTAGTGAAAGGTGGGGTTGAATTGATTGCTTCGCAGGAAGATGAGAATACTATTAAAAAGGAGTTAGAAAAAATAAAAAAAGGGAAAAAGAGAAAAACACGTGTTTTAAATGATAAAAAGCCTGAATTAGAGCCTAAAAATCAAGAAATAGAAAATAATTTTTCTAATCGGAATGCTAAAGAAGTCAATCTTAATGATATAAGTGAAACTGTAAACAATAAAGTCAAACAAAGTGAAGATAGGGAAAATAATATAATTTCTTTATTAAAAGAAGAACTGAATTTTATGAAAATACTACTAAAAAGCCAGTACTCTGACCAAGTATGGGAAAATTATAACTTAAAAAAAACAACACAATCACATTTGCTTAAAAAAATAATAAGCTTTGGTTTTTCTCCAAAATTAGCCTATCAATGGGTGAATAATCAAAAAGAGCCAGCTTCTATTAAGGACGGTTTTAGGGGGATTGTTAAAGATATGATGTCTTGCTTACAAGTGCCATCAGAAGAATTGATTAAAAAAGAGGGTGCTATTGCTTTGGTAGGTTCTACTGGATCTGGAAAAACTACAACTATTGGTAAATTAGCTGCTCGTTATGTTATGCAAAATGATACTGCTTCAATTGGTATTATCAGCACTGATTCTTATCGAGTGGGTGGACGCGATCAAATTATGATGTTAGCAAAAATTATAGGAGTGCCGATGCTGCTGGTTGATGAACACTACGGTTTAGAAACAGCATTAAGTGCTTTTTCTGAAAAAAAATTAATTTTAATCGACACAGCAGGATTAACACGAAATGATGAAGCTTGGTTAGATCAAAAAAAGCAACTCAGTCGTTGTGGTAAGAATATTTCGAGCTTTTTGGTTAGTTCTGCCACTAATCAATATTCAGTACAGGTACAGTCTATTAAGGATTACGACGGGATTAATTTATCAGGTTGTATTTTAACGAAGTTAGATGAATGTATTCGTCTGGGAGACAGTATCAGTGCGATTATAGAAAATCAATTGCAATTGCACTATGTTACGACTGGATTAAGAATTCCAGATGATATTGAAATTGTAGATCCGATGCGTTTAATCAAGAGAGCGATGCTTTATCAAGATTCTTATGGTATGCAAGAGTATGAATTGAAAGCATTTTTTGAATCTGGATTAGAAGAAAATGTGAAACACCAAGATCAAAATATGATGGCAAATACTGGGTTTTAACATCAAAATTTTTTGAATTAGAATCATGGGTTACAATTATATTATCAATCTAAAGTTAAAAATCAAAAAGGATTAAGGAATGCATTCAGTACAAGTTATTGCAATAACGGGAGGTAAAGGTGGTGTTGGAAAAACTAATGTTTCTGTAAATTTGGGGGTGGCCTTATCAGAGATGAATAGGCGAGTTGTTATCATGGATGCAGATTTAGGACTAGCAAATATTGATATATTATTAGGTATTTCATCTAAATACACGATAGAAGACGTACTCAATGGTAAGCGTACGCTCAAAGAAATTATGGTCAGCGGGCCCGGTGGCATTGAAATTGTTCCTGCCTCATCTGGGACACAAAAAATGGTGATGTTAAGCGCGCAAGAGCGCGCTGGTTTAATTAATGCTTTTAATGAAATAGGAAAAGATATTGATGTTTTGATTATTGATACAGCTGCTGGAATTTCTGAAACTGTTGTAAGTTTTTTGAAAGCTGCTCAGGAAGTTATGATGGTGGTTTGTAACGAGCCAACTTCTATTACGGATGCCTATGCCTTAATTAAACTACTGAATCAAGATAGTAATTTATATCGTTTTCATGTGTTGGCTAATATGGTAAGAAGCCAGCAAGAAGCAAGAGATTTATTTGCAAAATTAGTAAAGGTAACAGATAGATTTTTAGATGTTGCTTTACAGTTTGCTGGTGCTATTCCTTATGATGACAGTTTACGTAAGGCAGTACAACGGCAGAAATCTGTTTGTGATGTGTATCCTAGAAGTAAATCTGCAATAGCTTTTAAGGCCTTAGCAAAAAAAATAGATGCTTGGCCACTACCTTCCACACCCAGAGGGAATTTAGAATTTTTTGTTGAAAATCTTGTACAAAGTGTTGTTCCATCTTCTTGATTTATATATTTTTATTTTCTTCTTAGTTGGGTTGAAAAGTGTAGCGTATGTATCAGGACCAAGTGAAAAAATCGCAAGATCTCTTGATTCATCAATATGCTCCTATGGTAAAAAAAATTGCTTATCACCTTTGCGCCAGATTACCTAATTTTATTTCTATAGATGATTTAATTCAAAGTGGCATGATTGGTTTATTGGAAGCTTCAAAAAAATATGATCCATCCAAAGGAGCTAGTTTTGAAACCTACTCTGGTATTAGAATTCGTGGGGCTATGTTAGATGAAATTCGTAAGGGAGATTGGACACCTAGGTCAGTACATAAAAATTCGAGAAAAATCTCTGATGCTATTCGTAAAGTAGAAAATAGAACGGGTAGAGATGCATCTGATACAGAGATTGCATTAGAGATGGGGGTGAGTCAAACGGAGTATTTTAATATATTAAAAGATTGTAAAAGTACCAAGTTATTTAGTTTAGATGAAATATTACCTGAAAGTATGAGTGATAATACAAATGCCACAAATAGTAGCAGTTCGGAACCTTTTTGCAACCTCATGGATATAAATCTTAAAAAATCAATTTCTCAAGCGATTGCCTCATTGCCTGAAAGAGAGCAATTAGTCTTAGCTTTGTATTATGATGAAGAACTTAATTTAAAAGAAATTGGTAAAGTTTTAGGGGTCAGTGAGTCAAGAGTTTCTCAGATACTTTCTAAGGCTGCACTCAGATTAAAATCAAGATTGAAGAGTTGGTACGGCGAATCTAATTGATGAGCGTAAATGCTTACTGGCTGAGTTAAAATCAGATACTAGACTGTTAAGTAAGACTGTTAAATTATGAAATCAAGCCATGATATAGTGAATTGATATTGAGTTTTGATGTGCAGTGATGGGAGGTCACCTTGGATAAGAACATGAAAATACTTATAGTTGATGATTTCTCAACTATGAGGAGAATTATCAAAAACTTGCTAAGGGATTTAGGATTTACTAATACGGAGGAAGCTGATGATGGTAATACTGCTTTACCTCTATTGCAAAGTGGTAAGTTTGATTTTTTGATTACTGATTGGAATATGCCTGGCATGACTGGTATAGAGTTATTGAAGGCAGTAAGGTCAGATGACAAGTTAGTGAAGTTACCTATTTTGATGGTAACGGCTGAAGCAAAGAGAGATCAAATTGTCGAAGCGGCACAGGCTGGAGTTAATGGTTATGTCGTTAAACCTTTTACGGCAGCTGCTTTAAAAGACAAAATAGAGAAGATTTTTGAAAGGGTCGAAGCTTAGATTTTTATAACTGTTTATTATATTGAGTATTGAAAATATTCAAACAAACTTTATTGTGGATGATATTAGCATGTTGACTGACAGTGATCCGAATTTGGCAGAATGTGCAAAAACGCTTTTAATTAAGCTTGAAGAAGGTGATTCTATGGGTGCAATGGAAGCATTAGAAGCTGTCAATAGAGTTAAAGATAAAGTGCTTTTTAATGAAGTTGGAAAGCTAACCAGAACACTGCATGATGCACTTATAAATTTAGATGTTGATTTTGATAAAATTAATCATGAAAAAAATTCTAGTGACCAAATTCTTAGAATGTCTGATGCTTCTGATAGATTGCAGTTTGTGATTACCACTACTGAAAAAGCAGCTAATAAAACAATGGATATGGTAGAGCAAACTATACCCATTTCTGAAGAAATTGGTGAAACAGCTAAAAAATTAAAAACTGAATGGCAGAAATTGATAAATCGGGAATTATCTGCAGGTGAATTCAGATCACTTTATTCTGATATTGATTCATTTTTAGATTTTACTTCTACTAAAGCTGAACATATTGGAATGAATTTAAATACCATATTATTAGCACAAGATTTCCAAGATATTACTGGCCAAGTGATTAAAAAAGTAATGACTATTGTGCATGAGGTTGAAACCAGTTTGGTTGATTTAGTAAAAATGTCATCTAGTTTAAGATTTTTTGCTGATGTTGATGAAAGCTCTATTGGAAAGAAGATTGAAGAGCAAGCAGATGAAGACAAAAGTATAAATAATGAATTAGAAGGTCCGATTATTGATAAAAGCAGGGAAGATGTGGCTCAAAATCAAGATGAAGTTGATGACTTACTTTCAAGTCTAGGTTTTTAAAGCGGACTGGCTCTAAAAATCAATTGAGGGAGTGAGAATAAGAGGGAGTTTGGTAATGAGTTTTGATGCAGATGAAGAAATATTACAAGATTTTTTGGTTGAGGTAGGAGAAATACTGGAAAAGCTGTCTGAGCAACTAGTTGACTTAGAAAATAATGGAGAGGATATTGAACTTTTAAATGCTATTTTTAGAGGATTTCATACGATAAAAGGTGGGGCAGGGTTTCTTCAGCTAGAAACTTTAGTAGAATTATGTCATGTTGCGGAAAATGTATTTGATCTTTTAAGAAATGGTGGCTTAAGTGTTACTCCTGAATTGATGGATGTTGTATTACATGCATTAGATTCAGTACAGGCTATGTTTGCTGTTGTTAGTGATAGACAAGAGCCAGAGCGTGCTGACCCTGCTTTACTTAACGCATTACAGGCACTGGTGGATAACAAAGGCCAGGCCCCTAAAAATCAACCTAACACTGATGTTAGTGAGTCACAACCAGAAAGTTCAGTAGTAGAGAAAGGGTTAGAGCAAACTAAAAATGACTCTGATGATGAGTTATTTGATATTCCAGCTGGTGATACAGCTGTAGATTTGTTTGATGAATTAGATGAACCTGATGTTACAGACACTAAAAATAATGAGGATGAAATAACTGAGGAAGAGTTCTCTGCATTGTTAGACGAATTACATGGAAAAGATGGTTCTCCTGGTAAACTTTCTGAAAGTGATACAAAAGAAAAAAAGGAAGACATTAAAACAGATATAAATAAAAAGAGCGTTGCCGAAATTGTAAACAGCTCAGAGAGTGAAATCACGGATGAAGAGTTTGAGTTGTTGCTAGACTCTTTGCATGGGGTTGCTCCAGTTACTGATAAAGAAGTGAATAAATATGAAAAAATTACAGTTGAAGAAAAATCTACTGCTCAATTGATTGAATCAAAACAAGACAAAAAATCTGATTCTAATAAAAATCAAATAGAAGATATATTAAAAGATTTGAACGCTTCGGTTACGTTGGAAGAGAAAGATAAAAAAGAGCCTGAAAAATCTGAGATTAAATCCAAGACTGATAGTACTGATATTGACCAGAAAAATATGTTAGGGAAAGGTACTCAGGCAGTTGGTAAAAAAAATGATACTAAGATGGCACCTACTGCTAAAAAACAAACGGCTAAAGAGACAGCATTTTCAGCTGAAGCTACTGTACGGGTTGATACAAAAAGACTTGATGATATTATGAATATGGTTGGTGAACTGGTATTGGTGCGTAACCGTTTGGTACGTTTAGGGTTAAACACCAGTGATGAAATTATGGCTAAAGCCGTGGCTAACTTAGACGTAGTGACTGCAGATTTACAAGCTTCTGTCATGAAAACTAGGATGCAGCCGATTAAGAAAGTCTTTGGTAGATTTCCTAGAGTGGTGAGAGATTTAGCAAGAAACTTGAAAAAAGAAGTTAATCTAGAATTACAAGGTGAGGACACTGATTTAGATAAAAACTTAGTAGAGGCCTTAGCTGATCCATTAGTACATTTAGTGAGAAATGCAGTTGATCATGGTATAGAAAGCCCTACTACTAGAGAGGCAAATGGAAAACCTAGAGTGGGTAATGTAGTGCTGGCTGCACAGCAAGAAGGGGATCATATTGTATTATCTATTTCAGATGATGGCGGTGGTATGGACCCTGAAGTGTTGAGGAAAAAGTCGGTAGAAAAAGGCTTGATGGATGATGAGAGTGCTGCAAGGCTCAGTGACCATGAAATATATAATTTGATTTTTCATCCTGGATTTTCGACTTGTGATAAGATATCTGATGTTTCAGGTCGTGGTGTGGGTATGGATGTTGTTAAAACAAAAATTACACAATTGAATGGAACTATTGATGTGCAATCTGAAAAGGGGAAAGGATCTGTGATTGCGATCAAAGTTCCTCTAACTTTAGCTATTATGCCAACATTAATGGTGATGTTAGGCAATCAAACTTTTGCTTTGCCTTTGGTTAATGTAAATGAAATTTTTCATATTGATTTGACTAGAACAAATGAAATTGATGGTCAGGAAGTTGTGGTTGTTAGAGATAAAGCTTTGCCTTTATTTCATTTAAAACGATGGTTGGTTTGTTCTGCTAGTCAACAAACCGCAAAAGATGGGCATGTAGTTGTTGTTTCTGTTGGTACGCAAAAAGTTGGCTTTGTTGTCGATCAATTAATTGGTCAAGAAGAAGTAGTGATTAAACCTTTAGGCAAAATGTTGCATGGTACGGCAGGTATGGCTGGGGCGACAATTACAGGTGATGGTCGAATAGCATTGATACTGGATGCACCTAATATGTTAAAGCATTACGCAGGTGATTTATGATGTTCTGTCATTTGAGGTGATCCCTATTACTCTAGCCAGATAATAACAATAGTGAGGTTTTCTGTATGCCAATCAAAGTGCTTGTCGTTGATGATTCTGCGTTTTTTAGAAAGAGAATTGTTGATATTTTTAATAAGCATAATAATATTTCTGTAGTTGGTGTAGCGGAAAATGGGGTAGAAGCAATAGCACAAGCAAAAATATTGGAGCCTGACGCCATTACAATGGATTATGAAATGCCAGTTATGGATGGTGTGTCTGCTATTGAACAAATAATGAAAGATAAACCTCTGCCTATTTTAATGTTTTCTTCTTTGACCTATGAGGGAGCTACAATCACTTTGTCTGCTTTGCAGGCAGGCGCCACGGATTTTTTATCTAAAACTTTGGATACAGTTGATCATGGCGATTCTCACAATCAAATTTTATGTGAAAAACTGTGTGATACGGTAAAAAATTGGAAAGATTCTAATTTCCATAAAAAAAAATTTAACAAACAAATAGAAAATAATTCTTATAGGAAACGATTAAATATTAATCCAGATGTGGTATTAATTGGGGCGTCAACGGGTGGGCCTTTGGCTATTAAAGCGATACTTGAACATTTGCCAGAAAAGTTTTCCGTACCCATTGTAGTGGTACAACACATGCCAGCTAGTTTTACTTTGGCTTTTTCGGATCGTTTGAATAGTATGTGTAAGCTATCAATTAAACATGCTGAAAATGGAGATGTATTAAAACCAGGTTTTGTGTATGTAGCACCTGGTGGTCATCAGTTGATTTTTGACAAAAGAAAAAAAGGTTGCTTATCAGTGTTGGGTGCGGATGATAGAGTACAATATCAGCCCTGTTTAGATATAACATTTGCTTCTGCTGCAAGAGTTTTTCCAGGTAAAGTGCTTGCAATTGTTTTAACGGGAATGGGCTCAGATGGTAAAGATGGGGCTCAGATTTTAAAAAAAACGGCTTCTGTTGTTTGGACACAAGACCCTGATAGTTGTGTCATATATGGTATGCCGATGGTTGTTAAGGAAGCTCAGTTATCTGATGCAGAAGTTAAGTTAAGTGACATGTCGAATATGTTAATTGAGGAGGTAGGCAGTGGATATTCTTAGCATATTTGGCATTATCATTGGTTTTTCAGCGGTTTTAGGTGGTAATTTTCTTGAAGGTGGGCATCTATCGGGTTTGTATAATGCGCCGGCTGCATTGATTGTGATAGGAGGGACAATTGGTGCTGCTATGATACAAACTTCTTTTAAAGCATTTAAAGAAGCTATTTTTATGTTGAGTTGGATTTTTTTCCCCCCTAAGCTGAATTTAAAAGAAACTGTAGAAAAAATTATTCATTGGAGTCAAATTTCTCGCCGAGAAGGCTTGTTGGGTTTAGAGACTTTGGCTGATACAGAAGTTGATTCCTTTGCCCGTAAAGGACTGCAATTATTGGTAGATGGCAGTGAGCCAGAATCTATTAGATCAACTTTAGAAAAGGAGCTTTATATTATTGAATTTAGAAACATGATGTCTGTAAAAGTCTTTGATTGTATGGGTGGATATGCACCCACCATTGGTATTATTGGTGCTGTGATGGGGTTAATACATGTCATGGGTAATCTTGCTGATCCTAGTAAATTGGGTTCAGGAATTGCAACAGCATTTGTTGCTACTATTTATGGTGTTGGTTTGGCTAATTTGTTTTTTTTGCCTGTTGCGAATAAATTAAAGTTCACAGTTCAAAATCAATCACAGTCTAGAGAGCTTTTAATTGAAGGTATTATTTCTATTTCTGAAGGGGAAAACCCAAGAATAGTAGAGACAAAATTGATGGCTTATGTTGAAGAGACAGACTACGAAAAATTAAATGTTGCTATTGAAGATGAATAGAGTATTTTAGTGTGGTAAGAAAAGTTTGTTATAAAGAAGATGAAGATAATCATGAGCGTTGGGTTATTTCATATGCTGATTTTGTAACACTGTTGTTTGCTTTTTTTGTAGTTATGTATTCTGTTTCTTCAGTCAATGAAGGTAAATATAAAGTCCTAACTGAAACTTTGGAAGAAGTTTTCAGTAATACACATAAGCAATTACTCCCTCATGCTATTGGTGAACATAAGGCCAACCAGGTTGGAGGTTCAGAAAAAATGATAAAATTACCTAAGCCAGGAGATTTTAATGCAGATGAAAATTACCAATTTTCAATTGAGGGGGATGATCAAAATAAGACAGGTGGTGTAGGGTATGATGAGTCTTTTGATATCAATCATAATGGCTTAAAAAGTATAACAGAAAATATTAGAAAAAATATTAAAGGTTTGGTTAATGAAGAGAATATATCGATTCATACAAATGATCTTTGGGTAGAGGTAGAAATTAAGAGTAGCATTTTATTTGCAAGTGGAGAAGCCGAACCAGGTTTTGAAGCCAGAAGAATATTATTGAAAATAGCTGATGTTTTAAGACATTACCCAAACCCCATTCATGTTGAAGGGTTCACTGATGATGTGCCTATTGAAAATAATCGATTTCCTTCTAATTGGGAGCTTTCTTCAGCTAGGGCTTCTGCTATTGTTAGGCTTTTAATTAGAGGTCAAGTAGACCCTAGAAGATTGGCTTCTGTTGGTTATGCTGAATATCAACCTGTCAGTAGTAATGATACTGAAGACGGCAGAAGAAAAAATCGTCGTGTTGTTTTGGTTATATCAAGAGATCTTAATGTTAGAAAGAGTCTCAATTCAGTTGGGGTGCAAAATGCGGAGCAAAAGCAAATGCTCTTTAAAAAGTTGCATAATGATTTGAATGATCAATTAAATTTAGGTAAAACTATAAGCAGTGATGTTAACAAAGAATCAGCAGAACTAAAAAAGTCTGAAAATTTAAGTGACTCTAGTGCTTTAGAGTTTTAATTCATCTGATTTTCGAAGACAGTTTAGCTATAGTTAGTGGAGTTAAAAAAGTTATGAATGAGTTTGTTATTGAGTACAATTTGAATTAGGTTTAATTGAAGGAGATAATATGTCTCAAGCTGCCCATAAAAATACCACTGATGATCCTGAACTCCAATGGGTAACATTCAAGCTTGCAGATGAAACCTATGGCATTAATGTGATGCAGGTACAAGAGGTATTGCGTTATACTGATATTGCGCCTGTACCAGGTGCACCTGCTTATGTTTTAGGTATCATTAACTTACGCGGCAATGTAGTAACGGTGATAGATACTCGTGAAAGATTTCAATTGCCTAGTCAAGAAGTTACTGAGCAAAGTCGTATTGTGATTATAGAAGTAGAAAAGCATGTTACAGGTATGTTGGTTGATGGTGTTGCTGAAGTGGTTTATATAAGAGAGTCAGAGATAGAGCAAGCCCCTAATGTTGGTAATGATGACAATAGCAAATTTATACAAGGTGTGTGCTATAAGAATGATATTTTATTGATTTTATTAGAACTTGATAAAATATTTTCTGATCAGGAATGGGGTGAGTTAGCTGAGTTTGGTTGAAAGCAGTTAAGAGTATTAAAATAGCGCTGAGAATAATATAGGAAATTAAAATTAGGGAAAATAGAAATCATGTCTCAGACAGTTACTAAATTTGTGGAAAGTGAGATTATTCGTTGGGCTACCTTTAGGTTAGGTAATGAATTTTATGGTGTTAACGTCATGCAAGTTCGAGAGGTATTGCGTTATACCGAAATCACACCTGTTCCTGGTACGGCCTATCATGTATTGGGTATTATTAATTTGAGAGGTAATGTAGTCCCAGTCATTGATTCGAGAAAAATGTTTGATTTAGATGAGGCTGAAATAACAGAAAAATCTAGAATTGTTATTATAGAAGCGACTGACCAAGTGGTTGGTATTTTAGTTGATAGTGTTGATGAAGTGGTTGATGTGCAACAATCAGAAATTGAATCTACGCCTAATGTCGGTAATGAGGATGTAAATAGGTTTTTTTCTGGTGTTTGTCATAAAAAAAATGAATTACTTATCTTAATTGATGTCGAGCAGTTGGTAGACGATAGTTCTTTGCAATAGAGTTTTAATAAAGAACGTACACATTCCTAAATGGATATACATGCCTCACTTTGTTCGTCAAAGGTATGCTTCTTGCCTGTTTATTATATGCTTTGATGATAGGAGGTTTGCCGTGATTTATTTTGTTTGTTTTGGTATTTTTTTATCCTTAGTGCTTGTGCTTCTAATAGCGCATATTGTTTCTTCAAATAAAAAATTAAATTATTTAAAACAAGCCATTACCGCTAATGCCTCTAAGATATCTATGTTTGAAGATGTGTTATATAAAGAGGTAAAACGATTGCAACTTGGCTTAGAGAAGCAAGAGTATGAATTGAAATGTTTAAAGAGTAAGTTTGTCTCTTTGCAAAAAGGAGCAACTGATGCTACTGTGAATCAACATTTTTTAGACTACAAGCGCTTAGGTGGCTTGTTTGAACGAGGAATTTGTTCGAAGACATTAGCACAGTCTTTGCAGCTATCGCGTGGTGAAGCCTATTTGATTGAAAAAATGTCTACTCATATGGGGCAGCTTGAACAGCTTATTCAAAATTCTGACATGTAATAAGTTTTATTTTATATATATTTTTTGACTTTGGGTAGTTCTCGATTTTTTTATATACCTTTCGAGATTGGATTTTTAGTTCATTATTTATCCTATACTGAAATGAGTGGTCATTCATTAAATTAGATTTCAGTATTTTATGTCTTTCATTATAAAATTTTTTTTTATTTTTTTTGTTTTATTAAATTCTATAGCTTGTTTCAGTGATGAAGCGCCAGAAGATATTGTAGGAGCAATTACGGTAGGCTTGGTTGAGGCGAGAAGTCTTTATAATCAAGGGGCCGTGTTTATCGACGTGCGTTCAGAGCAAGGTTGGCGGATGGGGCATATTAGAGGCGCTGTCCATTTAGATTTTAATGATGAAGCGTTTGTCTTATTGTATGCATCTGATGCTTTAAATAAAGAAACGCCTTTGGTTTTTTATTGTGATAGCCCTTTAATACCTTCCAGTGCAATGGCGAGTTTTTTTGCTGTCAGTTGGGGGTATAAAAAAGTGTATTATTTTAGAGATGGTTATTATGCATGGATGGCATCTGATCATCCTATTGATTATACCCTTGCTTCTGTTGAATAGTTTTTCTTGATGAAACCCTCTATATTATGAAAATGATGCAAGTTACTATACCTATTTTTATATCAAAACAAGATTATTTACTTTGGTATAAAGGTTTAGCCCGTCAGGTGATTACAACTGATATAGAAGGCCGTAGTGTTCAATTTCCAGTAAATATTTTGCAGCGTTTTATCACCCATGAAGGTATTGCAGGTGTTTTTACCATTAGCTTTGATGAAAAAGGCTGTTTTAAGGATATTCAGAGAATAGAAGATGTTTGACACCCAAAAGATTGATTCAAAGTCTTTTAATGAAGTGAAAGTTCTTTTAAAGTCTCGTTTTAGTGTACTTATAAAAACTTATTTAGATGATTTGGAGCTTTATTCAAACAGTATTACTCAGGGGTTGGATTCGGGGAATTTAAAGGTAATTGCCGAAAATGCACATCCTTTAAAGTCTTCGAGTAAAAGTCTTGGCATGCTGAGTATTGCTGAAATCAGTGAAATCATGGAGTCTTACGCAAGAGGTGTGCAAGAGCGAGGAGTACGAGATCAAGATGCTTTGCAAGAGATAGAAGGTATTTTGCCTCAGCTGCAATTAGCTATTGATTATGCTAAAAAGGAATTGAAGAGTATGATGTAGTGAGGATATTTTGGAGCTTTAGATCATACTACTTTTTATGTTATTAGTTTATGTACGTTCCTATTGTACATTTAATTACGAGAGAACCCCAGGCAAGAATCACCCTGATAGCAAAACGCTAATTTTAAATCGTACCGAACTCTTATTAGAAGACCTAGTAAAAGAAACAGCCATGAGCGATCCAATTTTCGTCACCCTTGGTGATGAAAATTGGATTTACACGGTAAATTAAATCAGTAATCAAGGTTCCTAAGACCTCATATTTAAAGGTATATTTTTTGGGCTCCCACGATTTTTAGCTTGACAGCTTTCCGCTCGGGAGGTAACTTTAGGAGCCTAACAGTGATTCCTTCACTGTAATATCCGAGTTGTCCAATTCCGTCTGAAGCAAAACAGTGATAACTATGTATTTTGTTAACCGTTTAGAAATAGTTCAAGAGGTTCTTTATTCTTGATAGAGGGCTGCTTGAACGTCTCTGATGTTTGGTGTTAGAGTTGAGATTTGATCTAGATTGTTGTAGGCCTTTATCGAGCTTTCTTTTCATTTCAGAGCTCACTGTTGTTTCTGGTTGAGAGGCTAAGTAATTTGCTATAGCGTAGTGCTCGTTGTTTAATGCGATTTCAATTGGACTTGCTAGCTTTTTCCCCATTTCTATTATAGCTTTCTTGTTGAGAAATGTTCCTAAATCTAGTTGGGCGTTACGGGCTTCTGTAATTAGTATTTGTACCGATTTTAAACCGCCTTGCATGGTGCATAGTAGGTGTAGAGTTATACCTGTGTTTAAATTTTCATGAGTTTGAGCTATAACTTCTAAGGCAAGTTCATGTATTAGTTTTTTCTTTTTTGTAGGTGAGTTTCCGGTATTATCTGTTCTAATTTCTCTTCTAGCCGCTATTTCTAAGGGCGTTGAATGCTGCTCCGATGGGCTGGTCGAGTTTATTGATAAATGAACTTCTTTATGTAAAAACTGTAATATAGCTGCGCACTCTTGGTCGTATATGGAGGGGCAGTTTTTGATGGCTTCTCCTATTGGGTAGCCTGGTGTAACTTCGCTCATCGGTTGATACTTCAGGAAACATTGGAAATCGGTCGCTTGTATTGTATGCAAATAGCGTAGTGCTGGTAAGTTATAATGTGCCAGCGCATGCAGGGGGACATCTCGGCGCCAAAACTCGTTTTGCCGATCGGTGTTGTCAGGATTAAATTTAGATAATATGTTTAAGTTTTCTGTTATGGTAGTTTCATTTTTCGACGAGGTGATTGCGTATAGTGTTAGATTTCTGAATTGTTCTCGATCAAGAGTAAGTGGGGTATCGCTTTTTTGTTGTAAATAATTGAGAAATTTAATGAGGTTGGCTGGGCGGTATTGATAGTATTTTTGTTGGTAATGAGTTGTTTCTTCAATTGATTTTTTTGATTCGTTTAGATTGACCGGGATACCTAAACTTTCAAGAGTATGAAAAGCTTTTAGTCTATTATAAGCCCCTGTTTCTTTGCTTGATAAGCTTAATATGTCGCTCCAAATTGATTGTATAGCATCGCTTTGTTTTTCTTCGGTTTTTAGAGGGAGCTGAAAGGGTAAAGTGGCAATCGCTTTATCAATGGTTTTTTGCGCTGTACTGCTTATGACTTGTGTTGAACCGGTTACTTTCTCTTTTACGATTTTCATTAAAGTGTTGAAGTGTTTTATGATTTTATCTTGTTCGATTTTTTGAGTGTCTTGTACGTCTTGGAGAAGAAAATCTAATGTTTCTTGATAGCCTTCTTTTAGATTCTTTGTGATGAGGAGGTCTAAGGTTTGTTGGTAGTGATGAGCTTCTGTTCTCCCTTCCTCATTGTCTTTTCTTTGAGCTGCTGCTAATTGCAGGTTTTGTTGGTTATTAATATAAAGTAGTTCATTATGATGGCTTTGCCCAGGTTGTAATGTAGAGTCTGGGTTTTTTTTATTGTATTGGGTTAGCATCCAGTAATGAAGTTCTGTAAAGTTTTCCTGCTGGATTACTTCCATCTGTTGTAGCCAGTTTGTTGGGTCGTATTCCTCGATTATTTGACAATGAATGTAAAGTTGAACGGCTAGGCTTATCCTGGTGTCTAGAGCTAAGCTTAATTTGGGCGAGACTAATGCTGATAGTATATTTTCTAGACTTATTGGGTTAGTATGATTAAACACTTTCACCCAAGCCTTAGGTATTTGTTTTTCTGAACGCTCGGTCGCGTAGGGGTTTACTACACTGAGTAAAAGCGTTAATTCTTCACTTTCTTTATTTTCTTGTTGGTGGGCTACTAACATTTGCATTATAATATCTGAGCCAAATTGGTGAAGAATTCTTATGGCATTGGTTAGTTGAGCAGCATTAGCATCGTCTGTGAAGAAAATCTGTAATGCTTCTTGCAACATGCCTGGACTGTCTTGAATTTCTTTTTCTCCTAACAGCTGTTCTTTGCTTACAGGGATGACTACTTCGACTTTACTAAGGTTTGAGACGAATTTTATACGATGGGTTTTGAGCCCTGAACAGTTATTGTTATCACGATTGGTAGGTGTGTCTGTGGCTTCGTGTGTTGCTGCCATCCGTGATCCGGCAGTGTCTGACTGACTCCTATAGCTATAGCCTTCAGAGTGATCGATTTCTATCTTGACTATTGGCGCATGGATTTGGGCCATGGTGTTTATACTCATTGTTCTTTAAGCATTAAACGCTTAATTTACCATAAATGGGCCGGATATGAAAAGTGCACTCATGTTGAGTTGCTATTATATATTTTTTTGGCGAGTGTGGATATCTTTTTTTATTGCTGTGAGTAAGGTTGATGCAGAAGTACGGGGTAGTTGTAGTTGTTTTTGCACCCTTATAAAAAAGAGCTATATTCAGCTCTTAAGTGTAGACAAAGAGCTGAATATAGTTACAGAGCCTAGGAATTTATTTCGTGTTCGTTCCTAGGGCCCGATTTCTGTTAGTTGAAAGTTTCGGATCGCACTTCAAAAGGTTTGCTGGTTATAGCAGCATCTTGTGGTCGGGAGCTGCTTTCTTCCTCTTTTAGTTGCTTGGTGTATTTTTTGGCGGCTTCACCTACCGATTGTGCAAACTGTTTTGACCCGCATACGTAGACGCCACTATTAGAAGGCATGTCCTCGAAAGCATTTAGGAGTTCTTGTTGGTTTCGTAAGCTTTCCTGACTGAAATTTACTGTGATGCCTGACTCCCGACCATTATGTACCAGAGCATTATTTAATAGACGAGAAAAGTGTTCTGGTATGGGTTTGCCCCTTGAGCCGGTAACATGAATGTTGATGGTCCATTTGGGTGGAGGGGCTATTTGCCCACTCTTTTCCTTTAGTATTATATGTTTTTTTATGACTGTTTCAACCATTTGAGCAAGAAAGTTGACGGGCCCATATGGGCATTGCTCATCTGGATTCTGATTTTCTTCTACTATGTTTTCCTGCCAGTTTTCATCGTATTTGTTAGCAAGTACAATTTTTACAGGACTGGTGTCACCCTTATGGGCTCTTTCTCCAAGGGCACCTAAGACGGCAGTTCCGCCTGTTCCAGTACCGACTAATATAACGGGACCATCTCCAGCTCCTACAAAGCCACCTTTATAAGAGCCGAGGACGGATTTGTTTAGAGTAAGGTTTTGTCCGTTTAGACCTTTTGGTGTTTTTGAGTATAGATAATGAGTGAACCCGCTTTCATCACCTTCAGCTTTAGAGGTTTTGCCAATGTAGCATTTCATTTGTACGGGCGTGTTTGTAGATTCTTGGTAGATGTCTGCAATTGTGAAGGGGCGCCCACCTCCAACAAACAAGGTACGCATAGCACCTAGAAAACCACTCATGCTGCCTTCTTCGAATAGAGTTGTATAGGAACCCGATGAATGTTTCAGGAGGCTGTCAAGTGTTACGCTTGGAGGGAGGGTAAAGATCACTTCAACGGCATTGGAATCGACTCTTTTTACAGTGCATTCAGTAGGTTGTGTATAATTTCGGGCAAATTTATCGCCAGCGAAAAGGGCTAAGTAGGCGCTGTAAATGGAGCCATTGAGTAATACGCTACCGCTTCTAGTCGCATGAAGCACCAATAGCATATAGGTTGTAATAGCACCTAGACCATGCCCAACACTAAAGGCTCCGGGCCTGGTGCTGCGTAATATACCTGTTGTTGCTGTTGCTGACATGGAAATCAATAAAAAAACTCCAGTAACGAGAGCTGATATGGTAGGGGCTTGGCCATCTTCTCGATGCAGTCCGGTTGTAAAAGGGCCTTTGTTGGAGGCGTAGTTGGCTACTTGTAGAGCAGTGTGCGCCATACCTGCTAGAGATGCTATTTTGACTAGAGTTTTATGCATTTCCCGTAACGGTTCCAGCTGTCGTGCTCCGAAGGTGTCTTTGAGTTTATCCGTATAGTGCTGTATCATAAAGCCTAGATTTGATATAACAGCCTCTGATCCTATAAGAGTGATGATTGGCATTAGGCCGGTGAACAAATGAGCTGAAAACTTTGCTCCGCGAACTATATTAGAGTCAATCTCATCTATATCTTGCATTATTTTTGGAATTTCGACCGCAGCTGTTGCGGCGAATGCAGTAGCCCAAAGTAGGTTTTTCCCCGTGGCGGCATTGTGTGCTATGCTTAGCATACGTCTATAAGCTCTTTGGAGGAGTTGATATAAGGGGTTAGATGTAGATGGTTGGTTATCGGTACCCTCTCCTATTGTAATAGTCGTAGAGTCTCCTGTTAGTCCTCCCATGATGTATTGTTCTATGCTAGGCGAGACTAGTTGTAGTTGTAATGATGTACTGGGTTGTCCTAGTAGAGCTGTCCCTGAATCGACTTCCCGGCTTGTACTTGTATTATCTACATCTGCGGTTGGTTTGTCTGTTGCTTTTTCACCCTCACGAAGAAAAAATGAAAAGTTTTCTTCTCCTGGTGATGGTGTTTGTCCATGTGATCCTACAGCTGCAGCAGATCGGCTCCTTGCATGGTGAGTTTTTTTATCAGTAGGAGTATCAGTAGGAGTAGAAGGTGTGGGTGGTGGTGGTGTCCTTGTTCCTCTGTATCTAAGTCCAGAAGAAGTGTCACCACTTAGATTTATCATTTTATCTATGCTCTCTGTTACAGCAGGTTCTGTTGCAAGAGCTAGTGGGGTATCTCTGAAGGCAGTGCCAGATGTGCGAATATGATGATGTGGGTCATGGGAGATTACGTCTATTTCTTCTGTTGCGGTTCCTTCTTGTTGTGTAGGGGTTATCTCCTGCTGATATTGATGAATGTTTGATTCTGGTGATGTTCTTCCTGTTGCCTGCCCGGTTGGATGTGTCATAGTGTTGGCTCTCTGATCTGTAGGTTATTGCTTGTGCAAAGTGAGATATTGACTATAATGGCTTCCAACTGTAACAATTTTTAACAAAATTGACAATGTTTTCTTTGAGCTAGCATGATCTAGCTTTACCTCACCTCCTGGTCAGTATAAATATAAACATGCAGGTCATGAAAAAAAGACAGGTATGCAATATTCTAATACGTTGATGGGTTGATGAATATTAAGCATAAGTCATTAAGTGTCGGCAGCGCTACCAAGATTTTTGATGAAATTTAAGAGTTTCAGGCATACAATTGAGTAGGATAAAATCCTACCATTCTGTATAATCTGGTAAATATAACGAGGATTAAGATGTGGAACAGACTGATAAAGCAGAAAAAATAAGCATTACATTACCGCCTGATATGCTGGCTTCGATTAAAGACAAAGTACAATCCGGTGTGTATGGTTCTACCAGCGAAGTTATTCGTGAAGCTATGCGTTTGTGGCAAAGAAATGAAGAAGAATACCAGGCCCGAATTGCCCTGATTCAAAAGCGTTTGGAACAATCAGCCAACAGCGGTCAGACTGTACCAATAGATGATGCCTTCGATCAAATAGAGCAACTACATCAACAACGCATGAATATGGAAAAAAATGAAGGTTTATGACGTATCTTTAACTCCAGATGCTATCAGTGATCTTCAGGGTATTTATGAATATATTTCTGATAAAAGTGGTCTGCCGGAAGTAGCTTGGACTTATATAGAAAAGTTGCGAGGTAAGTGCCACAAGCTTGCAATAGCCCCAATGAGAGGGCATAAGCGTGATGATTTGCGAAAGAACTTAAGAGTGACTGCAATTGACAAAAATGCAGTGGCAGCTTTTGAGGTGGATGAAGAAAACCGTACGGTAACAATCCTGACTGTTTTTTATGGTGGCAAGGATTATGAAGTTATTATGAGTGATAAAAATGGTAGGACTCTGGTCGAATACTGACTATAATGGACTTTCTAATTATTTCACCGGATTTTGATAAAGCCTTATTTGAATGCTGCGTGATCTATTGAAGATTATGAATTTTAAATTTGTAGGATAATAAAATTATGACACTTGAACGTACACTCTCCATTATTAAGCCTGATGCCGTTGCAAAAAACGCTATCGGAGACATCATTAGTCGATTTGAGAAAGCCGAATTGACCCTCATCGCTGCACAACTGTTGCAGTTAGATGAAGACAAAGCTGGTGGTTTTTATGCTGAACACCGTGAGCGACCTTTTTTTGCAGATTTGGTTAACTTTATGACCTCCGGCCCTGTTATGGTAATGGTCTTGGAGGGTGAGAATGCTGTAAAGCTAAATAGAGACCTAATGGGGGCGACTAATCCACAAGAAGCGGCCCCTGGCACCATTAGAGCTGATTTTGCACACACTATTGATGAGAATGCTGTTCATGGTTCCGATTCTGTGGAATCGGCTGCCAGAGAAATAGATTATTTTTTCAGCAAAAAAGACTTGTGTTTTCGTTTGCGCTGAACAAGGCTTTAAAATTTAACACACATGAATGAGCCTAAAAAAACCAACTTGTTGGCTTTAACCCGGGCCGAGATGCAGGCTTTTTTTGAAAGTTTGGGTGAGCACTCCTATCGAGCTCATCAAGTGATGAAATGGATTCACCATCATGGTGTGGTGGACTTTGCTTATATGACAGATCTCAGTAAGGCTTTAAGAGTGCGCTTGGCTGAAGTTGCATGTGTACAAACCCCTGAAATTGCTTTGCAGCATTTCTCGCAAGATGGCACTCGCAAATGGGTGCTTAAGCTTGATGCGGCTAATGCAATTGAGACCGTATTTATTCCAGATGGTAAGCGGGGAACTCTATGTGTGTCTTCGCAAGTTGGTTGTGCTTTGGATTGTCGTTTCTGTTCAACAGGTAAACAAGGCTTTCAGCGAGACTTGAGCGTTGCAGAAATTATTGCTCAGGTTTTTGTAGCGCAGCAATCTTTTGGTCCGTTGGATAACTTAGGTCAGCGTCCCATTACCAATGTTGTTTTTATGGGGATGGGAGAGCCTTTGTTAAACTTTGAAGCCGTGGTTAAGGCCGCTCAGGTGATGCTAGATGACTTGGGCTATGGTCTGTCTAAGCGTCGTGTTACGATTAGCACGTCCGGTATTGTGCCGGCCATTGATCGTTTGGCTGAGACGGTAGATCTTAGTTTGGCTATTTCTCTGCATGCACCTGATGATGCATTGAGAACCCAGCTGGTGCCTGTTAATGCAAAATACCCTTTGAAATCTTTGATGGCATCTTGTCGTAATTATTTGGCTTGCTACAGCGAGCGTAAGCGTATTACGATGGAATATGTTATGTTGGAGGGAGTGAATGATACGGCTCAGCAAGCCCGTCAACTGGTTACATTGTTGCAAGGGGTGCCATGTAAGGTCAATCTGATTCCTTTCAATCCTTTTCCACATGCGCCTTATCGTCGTTCACGGCCAGCACAAGTTGAGCGCTTTCAGAAAATTTTGTTGGGAGCAGGGTTGTTTGCTTCGGTTAGAAAAACTCGTGGAGATGACATCGATGCCGCTTGTGGTCAATTAGTGGGACAGGTCGTTGATAGAACGCGCAGACAAGCCCAATGGCAAGCGCAAATTCCAGTGCAGACATTGGTCTAAGGTTAAGATTGATGGGTGTAGATTTTAGGAAAATGATCATGAGTAATACAATGGCGCTAGGGCACTATGGCATGATAAAAAAAAATATTTGTGTGGTTTTGCTGACAGTTTTGTTGGCCTCTTGTATTACTGAAACTACGAACCCATTGGCAAAAAAGGCCGATCGTGAAAAGTCTCTGCAAACCTCGATTGCTGCAACCATTGAATACATCAAGGCTGGTAAAATTGACAGTGCCTTTCGTCACGCGAATAAAGCGCTTAAAATTGATCCTAAATCAGCAGAAGCTCATAATGCCTTGGCGCTGCTGTATCGGCGCACTTCCGATACCAAGCTTGAGGAAAAGCACTTCAAGCTAGCTGTGCGCTATGACCCTAAGAATGCGCAGGTTCGTAATAACTATGCTTCTTTTTTGTATGGACAGGCGCGTTATAAAGATGCTTTATATCAATTGGAAAAAGCACTGAAAGATCCCACTTATGAGAAAAGAGATGTGGTGTTAGAAAACATTGGTCGTTGTGCTTTAAAGCTGGGGGACTTAGAAAAAGCTGAATCTTCTTTTCAACGTGTGTTGCGTTTTAATACTGAGGCTTTTCGTGCTCACTTGGAGCTAGCTGATTTATACTTTGAACGTGGAGATTATAAAGAAGCCAATAGATACTTGGAGCGTTTTGGTCATCTAACCCGTCATTCAGCACGTAGCTTGTGGTTAGGGATCAGGTTGCAGAGAACTTTGGGTAATCGTGATGCCTTAGCCAGTTATGAGTTAGCTTTGCGAAACTTGTACCCTGACTCAGAGGAATATCAGCTCTATACTGAAACTATAAAGCCATAAATAGCTACGAATAATGTGTTTTTGATCACTTTTTAAGTGCTAAGATTGTGTTAGGGTTCCGATTAGGCCTAGGGCTTCTATGAACTAGAGCCATGAATTGTAAGTCAATTTTTAATATGAGAGTGTGTGTGAATAAGAAACATAAGCCAGCTTTAGTGGCGCCGCCTCAAGCAGGGGAAGATGGCAATGTGACCCAGTTTCCGTTGTCAGTAGGCCAGCGTTTAAAACAAGCACGTGAGCGAGCAGGTTTGAGCCGCCAGCAGGTTGCGGATAAATTGTTTTTACACCAGGGTTATGTCAAAGCCTTGGAGGAAGACTGTTACGAAAAACTGCCTGGGCCCACGTTCATTAAGGGTTATATTCGTGCTTATTGTAAGTTCTTAGGGTTGTCTTCAGATGTATTAATTAATATCTATATGGATGTTGCAGTATCTTCTTCTATTGAGGAAGAGGCTTGTGTGGAGGAGTTTAAGAGGTACTCACGTACTAAATCGCGATCCTATCTAGGGCATAAAGTGGCAGTATTTGGTTTGACACTGGTGGTAGCTGCCCTTATTGGATGGCCTTATGTTCTTTCATGGTTAGGTGCTTTGTCGCAAGGATCAGAGTCTGTGCCTACTGTTGGGTCAGTCGATCCGCTTAGTACTCAAATTCAAGAGCGCTTGTTGGGTGATGGTGACGGAGGGGTCTCTGATGATTTGATTAAACCTGTTGTTACATTGATCAATCAAGGACGTACCCTGTTAATTGGAACTTCTGCTGTTGACACTGAGGCACAGATAGAGCTGTATTTTCTTGAGTCTACTTATGTTCAGGTTTTAGATAATTCTGGATCTGTTTCACATCGACAGTCACACCCTGCAGGTGCTACGGTTTCTTTGGGGGGGCGTCCACCATTCTCAGTTACTCTATCTGATTATAGCTCTGTGACTTTGAAATATAATGGTCAACAGATTGATTTGACTCATTATTAAATAAGCTAGTGTTTGTTTATTATTCTCTGTTTTCCTGGTTAGGGCTACTTTGTATTGTATTCCCGCTGTTATTTAAGAACTTTTATCTGCAACTTAGGCCATTCTAGTGTAAAATCCAGGCAATTTTGGAGAGATCTGGGGGATTTTATGGTGAAGCGTTTTATGAATCTGTTAGTCCTTGTATATGCTATGCAAAGTGGTATCACTGTTGCTGATGGCACTGCTAATAATGGCCTGCATGCTCAGGCAGCTTTATCAGCAGCGTCTAAGCCCGTTATGAGCACAGTAGGGGATACGCCTTTGGCTCCTGTTGAGCAGCAAGAGCAACAAATGAGAGAGCCTTATGTCATTGTTGAGCAAGTGTTGGAGCGGGTCTTAGCTCAATTAGAGGCAGCTAAAGCCCTACGAAAAAATGAAACAGCTGAAGTTAAGACTGTGCATAATTTGGTTGATAGTGAGGTAGGCCCTATTGTTGATTTTGATCTCATTGCTAAGAGGGTGATGGCCAGTCATTATAAATATGCCAATCCAGAGCAGAGAGAGCGTTTTGCAAAAGTATTTAAGCATAGTTTGGTGGGTACTTATGCTTTAGTGCTAGCATCTTATTCGGATCAAAAAGTGGTTTTGCTGCCATTTAAAGGAGTTAATGCAAAAGGTAAGCGAGAGCGAGCTAAGGTAGATATGGAAATTCGTTCGGATGAGGGCAAAGTGTATCCGATGACATATGCTATGTACAAAACCCAAGAGGGTGCATGGAAGCTAGAGAATCTTGTCGTCAATGGCATCAATTTGGGTTTAACGTTTAGGAATCAGTTCAAGGAATCCTTACGAGCGCATAAGGGAGATATTGATAAGGTTATAGAAGAGTGGAACTCAAAAGCAATTGATTTGTAGGGGGCGTTATGGATATTGAGCTTGTTAAGCAAATTATATATGAGCGTTTTTCTCCAGATCCTGAGCTTGTCTTAGTTGAAGCTCAAGGCAATAGTTATGAAATTGTGGTTGTCAGTGATGTGTTTGAAGGCTTAACTCCTGTAAAAAGACAGCAAAGGGTGTATGCCTGTTTGAAAGAGTATATTCAGACAGGAGAGCTGCACGCGATTTCTATGAAAACTTTCACCGCGGATCAGTGGCGTAAAGAAAAGCCGTTTTACACACCTTAGTGCTTTTTTGATGTGTTCTGACTAATGAGTTTTTTAAATAGCAGTTAAAGCAGATATAAAAATAGAGTATTCAGCATGGATCGATTGATCATTACAGGTGGGGCTCCTCTGGTAGGGGATATCAAAATTTCTGGTGCTAAAAACTCTGCTTTGCCTATTTTAGCTGCTTCTCTTTTAACCACGGATGCTTTAACGGTTTGTAATGTGCCGCACTTGAACGATATTACCACTATGATTGGTCTGCTTGGGCACTTAGGGGCTGAGGTTGTCGTTGATGATAAAATGCAGGTTGAAGTGTGCTCGTCGTCTGTTGAGCATTATCGTGCTCCTTACGAGCGAGTGAGGACCATGCGTGCGTCTATCTTAGTTTTGGGGCCTTTATTGGCACATTTTGGTCAAGCGCAAGTGTCTTTACCTGGAGGTTGTGCCATAGGCTCGCGTCCTGTTGACCTACATTTGCATGGTTTAGCAGAGATGGGGGCTGAGATTACAGTTGAAAACGGTTATATTTTGGCAGCTGCGCCAAAGGGCTTGCAAGGAGCTCATTTGGTTTTAGAAACTGTGACTGTGACTGGAACTGAAAATTTAATGATGGCTGCAACTTTAGCTAAAGGTAAAACTGTTATTGAAAATGCAGCTTGTGAGCCAGAAGTGATTGATTTGGCTCGTTGTTTACAGTCTATGGGGGCGCATATTGAAGGGGCTGGTACAGATACTATTACGGTGTTTGGGGTGCCCAGATTATCCGGAGCAACACACCATGTGATTCCTGATCGGATTGAAACAGGCACTTATTTAGTTGCCTGTGCGGCTAGTGGGGGGCGGATTAAGTTGCGTCAAACCGATGCTCGTTTACTGGATGCTGTTTTGTTAAAGCTCAAAGAAAGTGGGGCAGAAATACAGACAGGTGAAGGTTGGATTGAGCTTGATATGCAAGGTAAAAGACCTAGAGCCATTACTGCGACCACAGCGCCTTATCCAGCTTTTCCAACTGATATGCAGGCACAATTTACGGTACTTAATGCAATAGCTGAAGGTGTAGGCATTATTACTGAAACTGTATTTGAGAATCGTTTTATGCATGTGCATGAGTTGATTCGTATGGGGGCTGATATTGCTTTAAGGGGGAATACGGTTATTTGTAATGGGGTCAAAGTGCTTAAAGGTGCGCCGGTTATGGCAACCGATTTGCGGGCATCGGCGAGTTTGGTGATAGCTGGTTTGGTGGCTGAAGGGCAAACTTGTATTAATCGTGTTTATCATATTGACCGTGGTTATGAATGTATAGAAGAAAAACTACAAATTCTTGGGGCTAATATAACCCGAGTGCCAAATTAGCCAGCCATTTGGCTCTGACCTTTGCTTTGGAGCACAGATGATGGGTGTAGTAGACACATTTGTTAAAGGTAGAGATGACGTGAAGCTCACCATTGCTTTGTCTAAGGGGCGTATTCTGGAAGAAACTTTGCCCTTGTTATCCTCGGCAGGGATCACCTTATTGGAGCCTGTGAAGAGCTCACGTAAGTTAATTTTACCGACCAATTTAGCCGATGTTCAGGTGTTGATTTTAAGGGCTCAAGATGTCCCGACTTTTGTTGAGCAAGGGGCGGCTGATGTTGGGGTCACGGGTAAAGATGTGCTGATGGAGCATGGAGGGCGTTTTTTATACGAAGTATTAGATTTGGGGATTGCTGCTTGTAAGTTGATGGTGGCTGAGCCAATAAATTATCAAGCACATTCTAGAAATTTACGCATTGCGACAAAATATGTTGATATCACCAATCGTTATTTTGCTGAAAAGGGCGCGCAGGTTGATATTATTAAGCTCTACGGTTCGATGGAATTAGCTCCTTTGGTAGATTTGGCCGATAAAATTGTGGATGTTGTTGATACTGGCAATACACTCAGAGCCAATGGGTTGCAACCGACAGAGTTGATTATGAAGGTAACTTCTAGATTGATAGTCAATAAAGCGGCTATGAAAATTAAGCACCAAGCTGTTAATGACTTGATACAAGGTTTGTCGCATGCAATGCGTAGTAATGTGAATTAACACATTAAAATAGCTAATGTGGTATAGATGTACAGGGCCTTATTTTACTACTACATCTAGGTTTTTATCGTCAAATTGACCGCTGTTTTTGATAAACTTGTTAGCACGCACCTTGACCTTGCACACCGATTTACTAAGCAGCAAAAGCATTATTTATTCCCAGGATAATTCAGTCGAACAAACGGTAAATTACCACGTCGAACAGGTTTGAGCTTATAGTGAATAGCGCGACGTTTATATTCATCTCCAGCGCTGTATGTAACATAGTACCCAACTAGCTTGTCATCAGAGAATTCTAGGTATTCTTGAGACTCAGTATCATTAACTAAAAAAAATCTATTTTTATTTATACTTTTTAAATCGTAATTTCGTATTACATGAGACGTATATTGGAGTTCAGAATCTATTTTTGGATCACCGCTCCAAAAAACATAGGCAAAGTCATCGTCTTTAACCCCTATAAATTGTCCTCTTAATATCTCAAAGAAGAGTGTGTTTTTACATGGATCTAAACTCCCTGGTGCGACTTCGCATTCTGACTTTACAACTTCGTATAAGCCTATATGATTTTCAATGTTAGTGTTTTTTGTGGTTGCGCACCCATTGAGAGCAGCGATAGCAACCAAAATAAGTATTGTTTTACCCATGAAAGACTTAGATGTAAGCATTTGATTAGCTCCTATAGAACAGGTGTTTTTCAATTAAAATCAATTACCAAGGATAACTGACTACGATTCTGGTTTTTGAATCAACCCATTCGTAGATTTTTTTGGCATCACCCATTTCAACGTGAATACAACCTGCCGTTGGTCCTCCATTCCCTATGTAGGTAGCTCTTCCTGGCCATTCATGAATATATATACCGCGCTGCCCCCAAATTAAAATAGAATAATTCATTCGACAAGGTACACTAATCTGCCCAATACCGGGATAATCGCATACATATTCCTGGCTAAAGTAAGGGTGGCGCTTAATATTTGGGAGGGCAGGATTTATTGTAAGGTCTTTGGGGTACCTGACGCCCTTTTTACCTAAGCAGCGAAATGTACCCAGTCCCACACATTCCATGCCGCCTTCACATAGATGATTAAACCTGATGTTGATACGCTTACTCATTTTCCTGTTTTCCTTATCTGAACTTTGATTTCGGTGTGCTAACATGATTGATTCCAGGTTTTACAATGCCATTTTCGTTGTTGGTAATGAAAACAGGCTATAGCACCTGTAGCAAGTTTGAGAGGATGCGCAGACTGAAAAGTTTTGTAATCCGGTAAAATATGAGGTGCAAAACGGGCGACACCATTGCTTGTAACGACTAAAACAGTTCCTTCTGGAAAGTTATGCCGGCTTTGATCAGCAAAGTCTTGCCATTGTTGAATCAGTTGTTGTGGATTGACTTTCCAGCCATCAGGGGGTTCTGCGTTTTCATTCCAACGACTCAAGGCTTCTTGACCCAGCCGTTTTAGGACTTCTGTTTCGAGTTTGCCTTCGTCAATGCCATAATCAATTTCATCAAATTGTTCCAGTATTTTTACATCAGGAGGTGCAGGTAGCGACGCTAAAGCAATGTGGGCGGTTTGTTGTGTGCGTTGTAGGGTGCTGGTGTAGACGGCCGTAAGTGTTGGGTGATGTTGTTGTAAATATTGACCTAGCGCTTGAGCTTGAGTTTTGCCACTGTTGGATAAAGGTAGATTTGTTCTTTTGCCGATGCGCCTAGTGGACTCACCTTTATCGAAAGTGTTACCGTGACGAGCAATCAATAAATAAGTCATGAGGCTTGCTCACCATATGTCAGTATCATTTGTTCTGCAACTTGAGCATCGTTTGGTGTATCAACTCCAGATAAATTGGGATAGCGGCTCGGTTCTACTTTGACAACTTTTAGAGGTATACCGTTTTCTAACAAGCGTAATTGCTCTAGGCCTTCTAATTGCTCATAATGAGATTTAGGTAGAGCAACGAAACGTTCTAGCGCCTTAAGTGTATAGCCATATAAGCCAATGTGACGGTATATAGGGGATAAATCTTGGGATTGGCGCAGGCTGTTTTCGTGACGAATTGCAGGTATGATGCCTTTAGAAAACCATAAAGCTTCATGGGCCTGATTGATTACCACTGTGGTGCCACTAAAAGGTGAGTGTTGCTTAAATTGCCTAAACTCTTCTAAAGCTGACCAAGACAATTGAACGGCGGGGGTGACGACTGTTTCTGTGTGGTGAGGTGTTGAGAGCGTTGAAAGCATTGAGAGTAGAGCGCGAATGTAACTGGGTGGGGTTAGAGGAGCATCGCCTTGCAGATTAACGATTGCATTGGGGCGTACTTTTAGTTGGTGACAAGCACTCAGTGCGCGGTCTGAGCCTGTGGCACAGTCTGTAGGGGTGAGTATGGCTGTGGCACCGAAACTTTGCGCATGTTTAACAATTCGATGATCTTCTGTGGCAATCACTACTTGGGTGTTTTTAAACCCACTGCTTGCTGTGACTGCGATTTTGTGGACACGTTCTAACATCGATTTGCCTGCAATAGACACTAAAGGTTTGCCTGGAAACCTCTGTGAGTGAAAACGTGCAGGGATTACGATGAGTGTTTTACATGTGTTCCACTGAGACATAAGATGTCCTTTAATTATTCAGTAAGATTAAGCACAGGCATTTTTTTAGATTTTGCTTGAGCTGTCTTTTGAGCTGTCTTTTGAGAGTTGGCTAGATCGGTAAAATCATACAGTGTGCGATCCAGTAGATGGCTGGGTTTAACGTTCTGTAGCGCATGGAACATGCTTTGTATCCGTCCAGGGAAGCGTTTTTCCCAGTCCCTTAACATTTTTTTTGTCGCTACTCGTTGTAGGTTGTTCTGTGAGCCGCATAAGTTGCAAGGAATGATGGGAAAGCCTTTGAAGGCTGCATAAGCGGCTATGTCCTGCTCCCGACAGTAGGCTAAAGGTCTGATGACAGTATGGGCTTTATCATCTGTGAGTAATTTGGGAGGCATGGCTTTGAGGCTGCCTCCGTGAAAAAAGTTCAGAAAGAAAGTTTCTAAGATATCATCTTGGTGATGGCCTAGAGCAATTTTGGTTGCACCGATTTCACTTGCTGTGCGGTATAAAATACCTCGCCTTAAACGTGAGCACAATGAGCAATAGGTTTTGTTTTCTGGAATAATATCCGTGACAATGCTGTAAGTGTCTTCAGTGATGATTTTGTAAGGGATTTTGTGTTTATTTAGATATTCAGGCAGAACATGAGCAGGGAAATCCGGTTGTTGTTGATCTAAATTGACGGCAATGATTTCGAATGTCACGGGTGCGCTGCGTTGTAGGCTGATTAAGATATCCAGTAGAGTATAAGAGTCTTTACCCCCAGAGAGACAGACCATGACTTTGTCATCAGAGTCTATCATTTGATAGTCTTGTATGGCTTTGCCGGTTTCACGGCGCAGCCTTTTTTGTACTTTATTGTGTTCTGTACGTTCCCGTTTTTCTAAGTGCGGTTGTTTGATGGGCTGCTGAGCCGACGGCATGTTAGATCACTTCCTTGTTTTTGCCATTTGGATTAGTGCAACGGAGTGCTTGCTATTGTATCTAACAGTGGCCTTTTAATCAACTTTACGCCGGGTTAATTTAGACATAGCGGATACAAATCGATCTAGCCAGGGTGAAGGCTCTTGCTCTGATTGGACACTCTCTACAAAGTGTCTTGCCAGTAAAGTTGGGTTTTGCTTGCACTTATTGTAGTAGACAAGTGCTGAATTAATACTTAGTTTGAGGCGGCCTTTGGAGACCGGTTTTGGTAAGTAGCGATAAACCTGACCTTGGTTGATTAAAGCAATGGCTTCATCAGCGTCAGCTCGGTCGGCTACGGCCAAAGTATTGGCTAAAGGGTACTCTTTTTTCAATAATTTTAGTAAAGTAGAAATTTCACCACGCCCGGTACCTAAGCAGGCAACAACAACGGCAATCTTTTTCTGGCTCAAAGATTCTATCGTTTGATCCATATTGTGGGCGATACTGATAGGGTACTGGCTCTCGTATTCGGTTTTAACAAATTCTGAGATAGATTTTGCTTTTTCGTCAAACTCTAAAACTAAAATACCTTCTTGCAGACTTTCACAAATGTTGATATTAGTATTGTCTTGCGTGATGACATTTGCGGAAATTTCTAAAGGATCTGATAATATCGGTATTTCAGTCCCTTTTATGAAATCAGGGGTATGATCCTCTTTTTTTGTTTTTGATAATGGCGTTGCTTCATTTAAATATTGGGAGGCAATACGTGAAGCTTGATAGACTGTATCTTTTAGTTCTTTATTATTCCAGGGCTTAGTAATGTAACGAAATACCTCACCTTCATTGATAGAACTAATGATTGCATCCATATCCGCGTATCCTGTTAATAAAATACGCATAGTATTCGGTGAAACTTCTCTCACTTTTTCCAAGAGCTCAACACCGGTGACTTCCGGCATGCGTTGATCGCTAATAATAACATGAAACTGATCACCCTTAACCAGTCTTAATGCTTCTTCTGCTGAATTTGAGGTATACACTTCAAATTCATCTTCAAATTTAAAGGCTGCGTCTAGAGAGCGAAGTATTCTTTTTTCATCGTCAACAAACAGTATTTTTGACTTGTTCATAATAAATATCCTTTGACTAACCGACTAATAATAAAGGTTCTGAGCTTTTATTTTGATGTATGTTGTTAGACTGGTGTATGGGCAGTCCAATAGTAAATTTTGAACCTATCCCTAATTTAGAGGTCACCCTTAAAGTACCTTTATGATTCTTAATGATTTTGCTGGTAATAGATAGTCCCAACCCTGTTCCTTTTCCTACATCTTTAGTAGTATAAAAAGGGTCAAACATTCTCTTTAACGTGACTTCATCGATACCACAACCACTGTCTTGTACTTCAATAAAAACATGGCTATTTTTACAAAACGTTTTTATTTTGATTAAACCCATACGCTTTTTCTCAATCTTATTATTGGTTTCGTTGATTGCATCGCAAGCATTAATAATTAAGTTGAGTAGCACTTGATTAATTTGTGAGGAAATGCACTCAATTTTTGGAAGATCACTATACTCTTTGACAATTTGACAGGTATTTTTGGTGGAATTGTGAGCTACTTTTAAGGTGCTTTCTATACCTTGGTGTAGGTCAAATTTGGAAAACTCTGCTCGATCCATGCGACTAAAATTTTTTAAATTAATAACTATGTCATCAATGTGATTTAAACCATATTGCATATCTGCGATTAATTCTTTCACTTGTGGTTCATATTCTTCTTCTTGAATGGTTTTAATTTGTTTTGTTAAATGTTTAATGGCTTGTTGTGTTTGAAAGGTATTAAAACCATTTTTATCAATCAGTACTAATGTCTCTGAGATTTGAGAAATTAATTGAAAAATTTTACTGAAAAAACATTCAATTGTTTCGACATTGCCATTAATATAACCTAACGGGGTATTAATTTCATGGGCAATACCTGCAACCATTTGTCCCATTGCTGCCATTTTAGCTGACTGAACCAGTTGCATTTGTGAATTTTTGAGTTGGTTTAGAGTTTTTGAAAGTGTGTTTGTACGTTCTTTTACTTTATGTTCTAGATTGTCATTGAGATCTTTTAATTTAAAATTGACTGACTGTAATTTTTTATTGGAATGATTTATTTTGATATAGCTTAATCTAAGCTTATTGGCTAAAAAAAGTAAAGTGACAAGCAAAGCAGCAGAGTAAACTAATAATGCCAGTCTGTAATTAGCAGCTTCTTTGATTAATAGTCCATAGTGACTTGAATAGTTATCGAGTAGCCTTGAAGAAGCTTGATGTGTACCAGATAAAATAATATTATTTAAATACTCTTCGAGTTTTGGTTTTAATTCTAATATCACTTCCACGTGAGATAAAATGTTTGAAATAGATAATCTAATTTCTTCTTTTTCAATGAACTTGATTTTGCTTTTAATACGTGCAATAGTTTTGTAACTCAGCATTCTATCAGCTTTGTCTGAGAATAATATGTAATTATATATTTTTGATTTTAATTTGCTTAAATCTGACGCAATATCAGGGTTGGATGATCTTATGTTGTCAATAGTATGTTCTATAATTTCTGGTAGGAAACGTTCTGAATTTCTTAAAATTGCCTCGCTAGATTTATAATATTCTGTTTGAACCTCCTTCTCATTCAGGAATTTAATATAATGATCTAAGGAGTTTTTTAATATTTTCATATCTTGGCTCTTTTTATTTAATTCACTACTTAAAATGTTTTGTTTTAATTGTCTGCTTTTGCTGGATAGTTTTGAAATATTATCATAGTTATGACTTAAATTTGCACTTGATTTAAGCACCTCAACATTCCATGCTTCGTCCAGTTGAGAAAGTGCTCGTATTTGAGCAGTAGTCTCGTTATAGGTGTTAATGTTGATTTTTGTTTTAAAATATAAAAATCCTAAACTAGAGATTGCACATAAGATTAAAGTTGAAATTAAGAAGGTTTTTGTCTTAGGTGATCGAGTTATTTGACCTAACATTATTGATCCCCTTTTTGATAGAGCGTGGTTCCAGCTAAGCTGATTAAGAATTTAACAATGGCATCTTTAACATGGTCTGGTGCTTGCCTTCCAAGTTGATATTCAAACATCATGTCAACTGCTTCGCGCAGAGTTTTTGCTGAGCCGTCATGGAAGTAAGGAGCTGTTTGAGAAACCATGCGTAGGCTGGGTACTTTAAAAACAAATTTATCAGACTCTTTTTTGGTAACATTATAGCGACCTAGGTCAACTTTATTGATTTCTTGAGAATTGTCTGAGTTTTTCTTAAAGACTCCAAATTTCTGAAACATATTACCGCCAACATTAACCCCTTGGTGGCAAGCAATACAGCCGTAAGACTTGAAATAGTCATAACCTTTTTTTTCATCTAGTGTTATTGCGTTTTTATTACCTCTGAGATACTGATCAAATTTAGAATTGGGTGTGATTAGGGTGCGTTCGAAATTTGCTATAGCGTTTTGAATATTTTTTCCTGTTAGACCATCATGATATAATTCTGAAAATAATTGGATATAATTTTTATCTTTAGATAATTTTGTAATTACTTCCTCCCAATTTGACCCCATTTCAATCGGATTATGCACAGGGCCTGCCACTTGTTCTTCCAAAGTATCGGCTCTTCCGTCCCAAAACTGTCGGTAATTAAAACCACTGTTGTAAACGGTAGGTGCATTGATAGAACCTATTGTACCGTTAATACCTGTTGAAAATTGCTTTTGATCTGTTCCTCCTTTGTTTAAGTTATGGCATGATTCACAAGAAATACTATTATCTTTTGATAAACGTTTATCTTGAAACAGCATCTTGCCTAGCGCCGCTAATTTTTTATTTACGTTGACTTGCAATGGAATAGGTTGAATAGGTTCATGTTTAGATAAAGCGTTAGTGTTAGCTATAGGTAGTGAGAGCAATAGTAAGGTAATCGAAAAGTAAAAAAAATTATTTTTCTTTATATTTTTCTTCATAATTAAGATACACCTATAACATCTGTATTTTTTGTCTGATAATCTTGACGATTTTGATTGATGGAGTATTGCCTCTATATTTACAGTATTAGTGTTATTTCTAAATCTTGTATGTTTTCTGTGAATTTTTGTGAATGCTTTATCACTATTTACTGTCGAAATCCATTTTTTTTTTGGCCAAAAAAATGGCAGTTTTGATATGCTAAAATTTATGCAAGATAGTGCCCCTTTTAAGAGGTTTCTTAAATAGCACTTTATTTGTATTTATAGCTATTTGCTTTGACAATAACACAAATGATTATTTGATTTTTAGGGTGGCTGTTTCTTGTGCAATTTACTTACAAGTTGGTATGTTATCCTATTGCCTTTCATGTTTTGTTTTTATCATTTTTATTATCGTTTTCTTCTAAGGTAATAGCTTTTGAGGGAAATGCAAATATTGTTGTTCTATATCCTGAAGTTAAAGAACCTTATTTAAAAATTTTTAATGAAGCGATTAAGGGGTTGGAAAGTGTTTCAAATTTATCTGTGAGGGCCAAATCCATTAAGAAGAAAGATAATGTAAGATCAATTCATAGGTTTATCACAAAGGAAAAGCCAAAGGCTATTGTTGCTTTTGGGCGTCGTAGTCTTAGTATGATACAAGGAATGTCATATAGTGTGCCGATAATTTCAGCAGCATCTCTTTCTGTTTTTAAAGAAATTGATGATATTGTGATGACTGTTGCCTATGTGCCTGATCCCATTATTATGTTTGAACTACTTAAAAAAATATTTCCAGAAGTGAGGAAAGTACATGTGGTTATTAAAAAATCTAACTGGGATTGGTTATTGAAATATACTGCTGATAAAATGCGATCAATGTCTTTGTCCTTAGAGGTGCATGAAGCAAACTCATTACAAGAAAGTGCTCGAATATACAGAAAACTTCTTAAAGAAATAAAGGTTGAAAATGAATGCCTTTGGTTGCCTCAAGATCGGAAAACAATAGATAAAAAAAATATTATTCCAATGATTTTAAAATCCGCATGGAATAAAGAAATAGTCGTGTTATCTAGCAATTTGTCTCATGTAGATAAAGGCGTGTTATTTGGAATGTATCCAGATAATTACAAAATGGGAGTGTACATAGGTAATAAATTAAAAAAAATATTATCAGGTAATGAAGTGATAGAGCCAGTGCAACCTTTGAGACAGTTGAAGTCGGCTATCAATTTCAGAACGGTAAAGCATATGGGGTTGGAAATAAAGCCTCATGAGTTAGAAATATTTGATTTAAAATTTCCAAAAGGTACGAGATAGTTCATGTGAAGAAGTTACTTCAAAAATTTGATTCAGCTTCTTTAAGTAGGCAAGTGACTTTATTGTTTATTATGGCAATAATTGTTGTGTCTATCAGTTTGACTGTAGGATTGTCTGCATTAAATACACATATTGCTGTTGATCGAGCAATGAAGGAAGGTATTTCAATTACAGAAGCCTTAGCAAACAATAGTTCTTTGTCTTTGTTATTAGGCAGTAAAAAAAGTGCTCAAGAAGCTGTAGAGGCTGTGCTTACTTTTCCTGGTGTGGTGCAAGTGTCAGTGCATGATTATACAGCAAAAAATATTTTATATCAGTATGGTGAAGTTGAACCTGGATTGGAACAAAATGATAAAAATATACCTGAAAAAAGTATACTTGAAAATGAAAATTCAGATTATTGGCAATTTACAGCTCCTGTGATTATTGTGTCAGAGCCTTCAGAAGAGTTTATACTTGAAGGTGAAGAGCCTTTATTGCAAGTTATTGGTAAGGTTAAAGTTTTGATCAGTAAGGATGAGTTGAAAACCATAAAAAATACTATTATTTTTGGCAGCCTATCTATTACTGCATTTGTATTTGTTTTATCTTTTTTTGTATTAAGAAGGATAATACATAAGACGACCAGGCCTTTTGCAGTTTTATCTGAAGCTATGCTTAATTCTGGCAAGGGTATGGTTGGTTTAAGAGCAAATATTAAGGGGGCACGTGAACTGACAAACATTGCCAAAACTTTCAATGATATGATGGATGTTTTAGAAAAGAATGAAAATGAGCTTATCAAAGCTAGAGACGCAGCGTTAGAAGCTTCTCGTTTGAAATCTGAATTTGTTGCCAATATTAGTCATGAAATCAGAACGCCAATGAATGGCATTTTAGGTATGCTCAGTTTGATAGATCATAATAAGCTATCAAAAGAAGAAAAAGGTTATATTGCTATAGCAAAAGAATCTGGCAATTTGTTGTTGAGTTTGATAGATGGTATTTTAGATTTTTCTAAAATTTCTGTTGGGAAAATAGAAGTAGAGAAAATAGAATTAAATTTAAAACAAACCTTAGAAAATATAATTGTTTTACACAGTAATAATGATCTTAGTTCTAACTTGGAGATGGCTTGTTTTTATGATCCAGATGCGCCTTTCTTTGTTTTGGGTGATAGTGTTAGATTACAGCAAGTTTTTAATAATTTAATAGGTAATGCAATTAAATTCACAAAGCAGGGGAGTGTCAATGTTTTTGTTAAATTGCTTGAAAAAAATGATAAGAAAGTAACTTTGGAAATCAAATTCAGTGATACAGGTGTAGGTATATCTGAAGAGTTTATTCCAAAGCTTTTTGATGCTTATAGCCAACAAGATGGTTCAATTAAGAGACGTTTTGGTGGTACTGGTTTAGGCCTTGCTATTTGTGAAAAATTGGTAAAGTTGATGGGAGGGACGATTAGGGTTGAGAGTCAAATATCAGTTGGTACTGATATGATTCTGACTATTCCTTTTGAATATGTAGATAAACTAAATGATCAAGCTTTGCTGCTGTGTGAAAAAATCAATCACTGCTTTTTAGTGTCCACTGATGGTGTATGTAAGAGTGCTTTAATGGATGTTGCTAAACAATTTGGTCTTTCAAGCACTTGGTCAGACAGTTTGCTTACATTTAGAGAGTATAAATTGCAAAAAACATCTGGAAAATATTTATTGGTACTGATTAATGGAATCGAAGATGTTGATAAATATGAGTCTGAATTAAAGTATTTAAGAGAGACTTATGATGCAATCATTGTGAGATTTTTTAATCCTGTTTTAGAAAAAAAGCGGCTGACGAACTTGATTGATTGGCATATGACGAAACCGGTAAGAAGTACCCAGCTGGAACAAGATTTGTTGTCTTATTTTTTTAAAAATGGCAAGGCAAAGAAAAGTAAGGAACAATCTTTACACGAGGAGTGTAAAATTTTGTTAGTTGAAGATAATCCAGTTAATCAAAAAGTTGCAAAAGCCATGCTGGTGAAAGCTGGATATCAGGTAGATATAGCAATGAATGGTCAGCAAGCTTTAGATAAATTAAAAATTTCTGATTATGACCTTGCGCTTATGGATTGCCAAATGCCGGTTATGGATGGTTATGTAGCAACACAAGCTATTAGGGCTTTGCCGGAGAAAAAATCTAAAATTCCTATTATTGCTTTGTCTGCCAATGTAAGTGCTGAAGATCAAAGTAAGTGCTTTGAGGTGGGTATGAATGGATTTATACCCAAGCCTTTTACTAAAAAGCAACTGGAAAGTGAATTGAAAAAATGGTATAAAGCGTCTTAAGGGTCCATTAAGGAATGGTCACGAAATAACTTTAACATTTTCCGCTGCTGAACTCGCTTCGCTCAGACAAGCATCCGCTCCAAATGTTAAAGTTATTCGTGACCATTCCTAAATAGACCCTAAGGCTTAAATTAATCCAATATATTTGATTGTGATACTTCCTCCAGGCTTTTTTCCAAATATTCTATGCCTGTTTTTATTTCTTTTTCTGTTATGGTTAGAGGTGGCCCTATTCGAATAGTGAAGGGTCCATTTTCTGGGATACCGCCAGGTAACAGTAATAGCTGGTTAGCAAAACTTTTTTCTATGATTTTATCTCTAATTTTTAAGGAGGGGCAATCGATAGATACTAAAAGACCAATTCCTTTTGGATTGTGAATGATTTGAGAGAATTTGCCACTTAATTTTTTGATATAGGATAATAAAGTTTTGCCCTGCATTTGTACATTTGACATAATATTGTTTTCATGAATCAGTTCTAACTTGCGAGCACAAACAAGTAAATCACCACCATGCCCACCCCATGTAGAATTGATTTTTCCGGAAATTTGGAAAGCATTGCCTGGGGTGTCTAATATGATTGAATCTGCCAAAACGTAGCCGATTGAAGATTTTTTTGCTCCACAGATTAGATTTGGTTTTGGTAATTGTAAAGATTGGAACGCGAAAGCTTCTCCAGTTGTATAAAACCCTGTTTGAGTTTCATCATAAATTAAATAAAAGTTGTGTTTGTCAGCTATTTTTTTGAGTTTTTGAAAAAAAGCTTTTGGTAAAAAATGATCTCCACCTTCACATTGTATAGGCTCTAAAATGATGGCAGCAATATGCTGTTTGTGTTTGTTGAGTAACATTGTTAATTGGTTAAGGCTTTTTTCCACTTCTGCAACTGTTGCGTTCTTGGGGCGTGCTAAGCAAGGCCAGTCAAATTTTGGCATGTATTCATGTTTGTTAGGATCTGTTCTTGATAAAGTCATGGATAAACCACTGCGACCATGAAAGGCGCCTTCTAAGCCAATGATGATTGGATTTTTTAAGTAAAAGCTGTTGTCATGATTATCATTTTGTAATAGTTTTAGAGCGTGATTTCGAATGGCTATTTTTATGGCGTTTTCAACTGATAATGTGCCAGTATCGATTAAAAAAATTTTTTCAAAACCTGCCGGTTTGGCATAAAGCTCGAAAAAAGTTTTGGTTGCTTGTAGTTGCTCAGCCGTATAAATATCAGCATGTGCTTGTTTATTAATGGTTGCCCTTGCAACTCTTATGTAGTCATCTTGTGTAAAACCGTGGTAGTTTTCTCCGAGTGCATTGGACCGATAGCCACCATGAAAATTAATGTATTGCTTGCCATCAAGTAAGTTGACTAATGTGCTGCCATGGCTTTTTTTAGTGTCTAAAATAAAGTTTAACCCGTCTTTTAACATGAAGTTTTCTACTTGATTAAAAAGGCTTTTGATATAGGGTTGCTCTGTTTTCATAATCTTCCTTGTAAGTGCTTGCTTAAAGTTTGTTCTTGCTTGTAATGTAAGCCATAATTAAAGAGTAGATATTGTTTGTGGGTTTCTACAGTTTGCTTCTATATATTTTTTATATCAAACTGACATGGAGGTTTGGTGGTCATGTCATTATCTAAATTCTTCTCAAATCGTTCAAATTTTAACAGATCGAATTTAAAGTTACTTTGGGAAATGCGGCAAATGGTGTTGGATGAGTTTGGTGTTAAGCTAAACATCGGTGATGCTAGAATTCTGGATGATATACGCATTTACGTTGAAAAATCAGATAATCCAGAAATGAGAAAAAAACTAAAAACATTAACCTGTTTGCTTGTAGAAAGCATGAAGTCGAACAGAGATGCTGCATTGGAAGTTGGTTTTGATAAAGGTACGCAACAAAAGAGAAAAGAATATCTCAGAATGTACAGAGGACAAATTATTAAGTAACTTTGATGTATTGAGCGTATTCTTCCGTTTTTTGAGGAGTTCTGTCAATTGATGTTGATAACTTCTGAGGGTATGAAAAATACGCAAATACCCAACCGTTCATGGAGTGGGCTGAGAAGCTAATAAGTGCCTTTGGCTAAATCGACACCCATATCGAATAAAAATAAAAAAATCAAGTAAAGCTACTGTAAATTCTTTCCAAGTAGTCAATTCATCCGAGTTAACCTTTTTAATTTTGTTTGATTAAATGATTTGTGCTTGTTTTAAACATTTGCGCATTGTAACAAAATATGTTGATATAACTTGTCGCTGTTCCGGCAGAATAGTATTATTTTAATATTGCTTAATTTTGTGAACGATTTAATGGAAGGTTTGTCCGATGCACGGTAATGGTCTGAAGAAACTATCGACTGAGGAGGCTGGCTTTGCTCGAGCGTTAGAGACATTGCTTGTACGTCAAAATGGCCTTGATGTTGAACTTGAGCGCAGTGTAAAAGCTATTCTTAGTGCGGTGCGAGCAGAGGGCGATGCTGCGGTGTTGAGATTCACCGAGCAATATGATGAGTTACCAGTGGCTACAGTGAAAGATCTTTTTCTTGAACCTGAACAGCTGCAAACTGCTGTGCATGAGATTGGGCGTGAACAAAGGCAGGCTTTGGAACAAGCGGCTGATCGTATTCGAGTGTTTCACGAGCGTCAGTTGCAGTCTTCTTGGACGTTTGAGGATGATGACGGCAATCTCTTAGGTCAAAGGATTACTCCCTTAGATCGGGTTGGTTTGTATGTGCCGGGAGGAAAAGCCGCTTACCCTTCGTCGGTATTGATGAATGCAGTAGTGGCGAAGGTGGCGCAGGTGGCTGAGATTATTATGGTTGTGCCCAGCCCTAAAGGCGTGTTAAATCCGATGGTATTGGCTGCAGCATACATTGCGGGTGTGGATAAAGTGATTAGAGTGGGTGGAGCACAAGCCGTGGCTGCTTTGGCCTACGGTACGGAAACCATCTCTAAGGTTGATAAAATTGTCGGGCCAGGCAATCAATATGTGGCTATGGCTAAGCGTTTGGTGTTTGGTCAGGTTGGTATTGATATGATTGCTGGGCCTTCTGAAATTTTAATTGTGGCCGATGCCAGCGCCAATCCTGACTGGATTGCTATGGATTTGTTTTCTCAAGCTGAACACGATGAATGTGCGCAGTCTATTTTAATTGCTTTAGATAAGGACCTTATGAATCAAGTTGAGCAGTCGATAGCAAAGTTATTGCCTACTCAGCCACGTCGAGCCATTATTGAGCAGTCCTTGTCGAGGCAGGGGGCTTTAATTTATGCACATTCCCGTGAGCAAGCGTTAGCCTTGGTCAATCAAATAGCGCCTGAGCATTTGGCGCTGGCGGTTGAGGGTGCGCAAGATTGGCTGCCTGATATTCGCCATGCAGGGGCTATTTTTATCGGATACGATTGTGCAGAAGTGTTAGGAGATTACTGTTTGGGGCCGAATCATGTTCTGCCAACAGCGGGCAGTGCTCGTTTCAGTTCACCTTTGGGGGTGTATGATTTTCAAAAGAGAAGTTCTATCATGCAGTGTTCTGCTATAGGTGCAAGTAAAGCAGCAGCAGTGGCAACAGTGTTGGCAGAGAGTGAGAGTTTGTATGCTCACAAACAAGCAGCGGACTATCGCTTGCAGAGGTCAAAGCATGACTGAAGTTTCATTAATAGAGCGGTGTATCAAGCCTGAAATTTTAGCGCTTGAGCCTTATGTTGTCCCTAGTGCGCAAGGTATGATTAAGCTGGATGCCATGGAAAATCCGTTTCAATGGCCAGGTGAGTTGTATCAAGAGTGGGTCAAGAGTCTGGCTGCAGTGAGTTTAAATCGTTATCCAGATGCTAGGGCTAAAGTCTTAGAGGAGCGTTTGTGTGCTGTTTATGATTTACCACAAGCGTGTGAGGTTTTGTTTGGTAATGGCTCAGATGAGCTGATACAGATGATTCTGATGGCTTTGGCTGGATCCGAGCCAGTGGTGATGGCGTTGTCTCCTAGTTTTGTTATGTATGCTATGATTGCTCAAGTGGTGGGATGTCGATACGAGCCTTTGGCATTGGATGCGGACTTTCAGTTGAGCTCAACTGAGGCCGAGCAGTGTATTAAACGTACTCAGCCTGCGGTTATTTTTGTTGCACAGCCAAATAATCCTACTGGTACGGTTTTAGATCCTAACGTAATAGAAACGATTCTGCGGGTTGCGCCGGGTTTGGTGGTGCTTGATGAAGCGTATTGTGCGTTTACTGAAGTGGATTATACACCTTGGTTGAAGTGTTATGAGAATTTATTGGTGATGCGTACTTTTTCGAAAATAGGCTTAGCAGGTGTTCGTTTAGGGTATTTGTTGGGAGCAAAGGTTTGGCTTGATCAGCTCAATAAAATCAGATTGCCTTACAATATTAACACCCTAACGCAGTGCAGTGTCAGTTTTGCGCTTGATCACAGTGATGTATTAGAGCGTCAATCTCAGTTGATTCAAGCGCAGCGTGTGTACTTGCAGCAGCAGTTGAGTGAGTTACCAGGGCTTAAGCAATGGCCCAGCCAAGCCAATTTTATTTTGTTTCGGGTCACCGTTAAGGCTGCAGACAGGGTGCATGCTCAGTTAAAAGCACAGGGGGTGCTGATCAAATGTTTGCATGGTTCGCATCCAGCTCTTGCACAGTGTCTTCGTGTTACGGTGGGCTCAGCTGAAGAAAATACCCGTTTTCTAACAGCATTAAAAAAATTACTGATATCTTAAACAAGGAGAAGTGTTTATGTTACCTAAGTTTAAAATGTTTTATGGTTTGATGTTGACACTTGTTTTAAGTGGTTGGGGTTTGCGTGTTGATGCGGTTGATGTTGATACCGTTGAAATTAAGTATGAATTTGGTCCTTCTTTTTTAAAAGGTTATTTGGCGTATTCTGAAGATCTTAAAGATCAGCGTCCGGGTGTGTTGGTCGTGCATGAGTGGTGGGGCCATAATGATTACGCCAGGAAGCGAGCTAAACAAATAGCAGAGTTGGGTTATGTTGCTTTGGCGATTGACATGTACGGTGAGGGTAAACAGGCTGATCATCCGGATCAAGCAGGTGCGTTTGCGACAGAAGTGATGTCCAATGCGAAATTAGCTAAGGGGCGTTTTGAAGCAGCGCTGGATATTTTAAAGGCGCATCCGCGGGTAGATAGAAATAAAATTGCGGCTATAGGGTATTGTTTTGGTGGGTCGACTGTGTTGGCTATGGCTGAATGGGGTTTGCCATTAAAAGGTGTGGTCAGTTTTCACGGTGGGTTGGAGTATCCTGTGCCAGAGCAACCGAAACCGATTGTGGCAAAAATGTTAGTGTGTCACGGGGCTGATGATAAAATGATTACCTCGGAGCAAATTTCTGTATTTAAGGATCGGATGAAAGCTCAGAGTGTTGATATGACCTTTAAGTCTTATCCGAACTCCGCGCACAGTTTTACCAATCCTAAGGCTGATCAGTTGGCGAAAAAGTTCGAATTGCCACTTGCTTATAATGAAACTGCTGATAAAGCTTCATGGGCTGATATGAAAGCTTTTTTAGATTCAATTTTTCATGATAATAAAAAGCAGCCGTAACTGTAAGAATATTCAGACTATGATAAATAACCTTTTTTTATTCAAATCTAATGCAATAGTAACAAAAAAATATGAGTCATGTAGAACCATCTTTAAATCAAAATAAAACTTCCTTGACCAATCCTGTGGGATCACGACAAGTGGTTCCGGCTGAGCTTGGTTATGTGGCAGCATCTACTTCTAGTCAATCTGATGTTGCCAGGTATCGAAGTATGTTGAATAGTTGTCTCCGGTCTGCCAGAGAAGGGAATTTGCTTGGCATCAATGCTAATGATCAAATCTCTAGACGTAGTTACTCTGAGTTGATGTGTTTATATTTTTCTGAACCTGAACGTTTTGGCGAAAATTTGAAAGAATTTTCTATTGATGAGATTGTTGATTTTTTGCAAGCAGCTGGTGATATAAAGGAGGTCAATTTAAAGGCAACAGGACTGGCTCTCGATAGGGCCTTTGCTTTGTTCGACGCTTCCAAAATAAAAAAATTGCTAGATTTGACAACATTACTATTTAATAAGTCATGCAAGGTTGTATCGATCCCATCAGTTTTGGAGTTGGAAAGAGAGTCAACTTTAGAAGACCTGCGAAAGAGGTTTATGTCCTTCGAAAAGGCTGCTAATCAAGTTTTAGGTTCTATGCAGATTATGAATGAAAAAGCAAGCGCTGCTTATTATAAGGCATTAGGTAAAGTTATTCCTGTGAGAGGTAGAGGTCTTGCTTCTAATATTGCTAGTAATATGAATAGGATTCTCTCGCATATTAAAACTATGCAGTCAGTGTATGAACGTATAAAAACAGATTTTGAGCGTGTTTCTAATTTAGCTTCTTCAAATGCAGGCGATGAATTTTTATTTCAAAAATTTAATGCGATGCGTTCTTTTTTTGAAAAAATGAATAATAAAATATTAGAATGGGTTCAAAATAAGAGCAATTTTGAAAACTTTTTTAACTTTAAAAAAGTAAAAGGATTTCAAGTAGAAGAAGGTGTATGGTGGGAAAATTTTTCATCCATGATATGCAGCATGTATGAGAATGTACATATATCTAGTCAGCAAATTGTTAAGTTGATGGCTAAACCTACAGCGGCAGATGATGTCATAGATTTTACTTGTATAATAGCGAAATATATAGGATTGACAGAGAAGTATTCTGAGCTTAATGAACTGGTTAGCGGTATGATTGCTTGGCATGTTGCTAGAAAAGAGGTTACACCATTAAAAAATCTTGTTCGTAATTTGCTAGAGTGTGAAAGAAAAATATTCAAGCCGGCATGCGGCGTTATCTTAGATAAGATATTGCAGTTTCCTGAGAGTTTTTTTGAATATTGTTCTTTCAATAATAAGAATAAGAGTGAGGCTGGAAAAAAGCAACAAGCTTATGATGATGCTGAACTCTTATGGAGCCTGTTGAGTTATTGTGTTGTTGATCGGGATGAACAGTATGTACAGCTTAAGCAGGTATTATTACAACTAAAGAATAGTTTGGCCAAACTCTGCTTGTGGGACCTGGCTTTGGAAAAAAGATCTGAGTCATTGAGCCTAAACCAAATGAGAGAGTTAACACAAGTTGTTTTTGTAGAAAAGTCGATTGTGGGAAACATTAAGAAAAAAACTTTAGTAAAGTTTTTTGGATATAAACCAGAACGTTTTATTGAAGTGTGCCTCATATCTTCAAATAATCAAAAAATTCTTTCGAGTATTGATGATTTGAATAATAGAGAACGTCTATCTTTTTGTTGTGCTGTGTTAACATTATTACAATCTAACGATGAAGGCCAAGAGCTGTGTCAAAGTATTATGATCAAATTGTATCAATCTGCCGAGGAGGTTTTTTCTTCGGGTCCTCCTACTGCTCTTCTACAGGACAGGCGTGTTCAATTATTGCATGAATTATTAAGGCTGGCGACTGTTCAGCCGGTGATGGTGGCATCACAGGAGTTAAGGCTTGTCTTGCAAAGCTCTGTCATGCAGGCATGGTTAGAACAGATTAGATGTTCTAGCTTTAAAGAGATTTTTGCTCCACTTGTGAAAAACTTGAGTGGGCAGTTAGGAGAAATTTTTTCTGCATGGTTAGATGATGAAAATAGGCCTACAGGCAATGTTCCTGCAGATAGGGTTTTGTTGCAAAATCAAGGCTGTGACCAGCAAGAGTCGATTATATCTGAATCTGATTATTCGTATAAAGTGTGTTTAGAGTTAGGCAGAAACGATGTAAAAAAGGCATTGGTTGTTTTGCGAAAGGCTTATAGTGAAGGTAAGGCATCTTTGCTTTTGTTCAGTAATATAATCCGCTATATAGACCATAATCTTGATCAGCGCTCTCTTTTTCCTCTTGATTTACAAATCTTGCATACGCTCAGTTATAGCTATTATCAGGCTAAGCAAGCGTATGGTGACTTAACACCGAAGCAGCGTGTATCTTTTGAATTTCCTGATTATTTGCTTTTTTCTTTTGCTTTGTGTGCGTTAGATCATTGTCCTCGTGATTTTGAAAAGTGGTGCTCAGAGTGTTCTAGTTTTATACGAGATGAAGAGGTTGTCTTTGATCAGGGCTCGCAGCCATGGATCGTTGACCGATCTGGAGAATACCCACGAATGCAGTCTTTACGATTTAATGTATTATGTGATCGTGATGATAAAGCAGAGACAGAAAAAATGTTGAGCCAAGGTTTTATGCCTAGTATTTATAATCTTGTTCATTATGTGGCACATTTGTCGCGCTCTGGATCGGATTTGTTCGTATCTTTTAATCATCAAATTATGGAGTTTTTAACGCAAGAAGTACAAAAAATTGAACGCAAGTACAAGGTGTGTAAAGTATTGGCTATGTTCATTCGTTTGTTGGATAATCCACAGGTGGTTGAAAGTCTCTATAGTTTTGCTCGTCTGTATTGGATAGATGGTTTGGTTTATGAAACGGCGATGACATTTTTTTTGAGTGCTAAAAACTCTATGAGAGTTTTTTCTATTTTTGAAGAATACGTAAATGAGTTACAGAACCATAACCCTTATTTTGTTCAAGGTAGCATGGCTTATAAGCCGATTTCATTTATGGAGCGTAACCAAGATCGAGTAGCTGAAACATTGAATAAAAGAAACCAAAATAAACTGGGGAATTTGTTAATGATGGCTAAGTCTGTTGCGATGGAGAAAGGTTGTACAGATATTCAGTTGCAATCCAAGAGACGTAATATGCAGCTTGGTATTGGTAAAACAATTAATGATCATAATCCGTCGATTCGTACTAAAGCTGAAAAATTGTTGAAACTGAATGAGCAAAAGGTTTGTATTGAGACTTTATCCTATTTTTATCAAAATATGATACAAGAATATGATAAGGCACCTGAGCTTTTGATAAGAACAATGATAGATTTGTATTGCCAAAACAAAAAACCTGAACTTGCTCAAGCGTTACAAGAACAATGCCCAATATTGCCTGGTTTGGAATGTTTAATCAGACACTATATGGTGGCTGCCAGCCGCGTAGATTTAAACCAAGAAAATTTGCGCTCTGAAGTGAAAAGTCATTTGAAAAATATGATGTCTTTGTTATTGAAATATAAAGATCGGTTGTTATCGTATTCTGGTGTGTATTGCTCTCCAACTTTTGTGTTGGATCAAAGGTCTAAAAGGTCGGTGGAGGCGAAGACAGTAAATATTACTGCATTGCCTGCTTATATTGCCAGTATTTTCGTTCTGAGATTTATGCTTCAAGGAGGTAATGTTCATCTTATTGAGCATAAAGCCAATCAGGCTTGGTCATTAAACTCTTGTTTAAAAAGTTTATCTAAGATTTATGGGGGCGATGCGTTTCGTATACAACAGATGTCTTCAAAGAACCTTGCCGTTTTTTGGCGGGTTTCTGCTTTACAGTCTGCTACCAAAGACTTCTCTATTTCTTGACTGACTAGTTCCTAAGTTTTTTCACCTTCTGCTCCTTTTTGATGGTGCCCCGAATTCAGTAAGATTATATTGAGAGGCACTTGGGTGAAAGCTTCGGCCAATATTTTCCTCATGGGGTATTGTTGGGCCAGGTTCAGTCGTTTCTTTCCAGCCTATTGCCTTTAAATGTTCTTCAAATGTTTGTGTGACATGGTTCTCTCCAAATAGTAATATGTTTAATTGTTGTAAGTATGACTTAATCTCTTCTTTTTCTTTTTCAGAGAAGGAAGGGGTTTCTTCAGCAACTTTTTGTAAGGCTTTAAAAGGAGAATCTTCTTCTGGGTTATTTTTGATAGGTTGTTGCATGGCAGTGTAAAAAGCTTTGTATTCCTCTTCTTTCATTTTGATGTTTGTATTGATAAACAGCATTTTGTAAATTCTAAAAGTTTCCTTTCTGAGCATCCAGGGTTTTGTGTGTTGATTTGGTTTGTATTTAAATTCTGTGATTTTTGCCAGTTTGCTTTTCTCTTTTAGTTGATGTTTAATGCTTGGGCTGGCTTCATATATTTTTCGATCTATTGCTTCTTGAATTAGTGCGCTTGGAATTTGAATGTACTTTAATGGAGACACTTCTTTGCCTTTTTTGGGGGTAGACCAAGTCAATACATTTAGGATTTTTTCTATTGATTTTTTCTTTATGTAAGAGCGGGTTTCTTGTGCTACAGTTTTAGAACCATAACGTAGGTTCATGAGCATCTCTGATTTTTTTTCTGGCTTGGTCGATATGATGTCTTTATTTTTTTGTAGCCAGATTGATAATAGCTTTTTTTGATAGGATTCACTTTTTTCTATGTTTTCATTAGGCGATTGAACCAATGTTTTAAGAGAGTCCATATAATCTTTTATTGACTGTTCAATAGCTTCTGCTTCTTGTAAAGTTTTTGCATTTTTCAGCTTTGTCTCTAGTGTTGTATAGTGTTGCTTTAAGCTGCTTAATAGTTGGACTTTTAATGCAGCTATCGCATTTTTAGTGTGATTGAGAATGGGGGATGGAAGATTTTGTGAAATCAATTGTTTCTTAAAGTCTAGTATGAGAGCTCTTCCTATGGTAAGGGCTAAAGCTGACAGTCCTAATGACCCTATGCTGGCTAATGGGGCAAGACCTGAACCTAGTCCTGCTGCAACGCATAATGAAAATGTAGCTGCTAGTGTTTTTTCTATAGATCTCATTTCCAAGTTGGCTGCTTTTACTAGCTTTGCGTTCATAAGAGCTTTGATGTTTGATTCTACTATTTGATTAGTTGCTTTATAAGCGTCATAGTAAGATGTTAGTTGTTGGGATAAGTAACTTTCAATGCAAAAATCTGTATTTGTTAAGGTTTGTGTTGTAGAGCTTGCTGCGTCTGTCTCAATGCTGGTTACTGGGTTGGAGAACACGGATTCGAATTCATTGCTTATTTTTTTTAGTTTTTCTTCAATTATTTTTTGTCGATCTTTAGGGTTTAATGCGAATTCTAATGCTGTGAATTTGACTTCTTTTTTATTTAGGTCGCGAGGTATGAGTTCATAGGGTTTTATATTCGTGATTGGAGAGTTTGGTGTAGATTGCTTTTTAATGAGTATAAGCGTTTTTTCGGCTATGATTGTAATTTTTTGATTAATCTTTAATGTGTTGAGAGGGGTTTCTTGTAGAGTAGCCTCTAATGTATTAAAGGATGTATTGATCTCTGAGATAAGATGAGTGTTTTCTCCATATTCTTGCTTATAATCCTCATATATCTCGCTTTGCAAAATGTAGTTTTGAACGGTTTCAATATTGTTTTTGATATTGATGTGTGTTGGTTCTGTGGATTCTTCTGAGTTTTCTGGTGTGGTTAGCTTTTTAGGCACGAAGCGAGGTGGATAGTTTGGTTGAATTTTTGGTTCAAATAAATAGGAAAAATCATGCAGTTCTGGGTATTCACCTGCGCTCAATCTTTCGGCAAGTTTGTTGAATGGGCTGTCTTGTTTGTGATCAAGTTTGGATAGGGTACTTCCCAATTCTTGAATGAGTTGTTTGTAGCGCAGTGATGTCTCTTTAAATTTGGCTTGTGTTTTATGGATGTCTTCTGGAGATGTATCGGAGGTTAAAGTAGTGTTTATGGCTGCGTCATATATTTGCCTTAGCTTCACAATTGAAGAGTTTAATTCTTGGTCAATTTCTTTTAATTTGTTAGTAATATTTTGAATTTCTTGTGTGTATTTGTTTATGTTGTTTTGTGTTATGAGCGTAATTGCCTTACTTAAAACCCTACTCCAGTGTCGGTAAAATTTTTGTGTGTCCTGTATGTTTTGGGATAAGGTAAAAAAATCTTGGTTTGTACCATCTTTTTGCTCAATAGAGTCAGGAGGGGGTAACATGTCTTCCTGTTTATCAACAGGATTGTTGTTTGTGTGTTTTGCTGGCGTGCGTATGTCGCTTCCGCTTCTTGCATGTGTACGTTGTGTGATACTGATACGTGAAGGACGTGAAAAAATGGAGGTGAGTTTTTCTAATGTTGTTGCAGAGTTTCTCTTATTAGGAAGTGTGTGTTTTGCTTTTTTTTCCCCAAAGAGTATGGCTTTTAGTGCGTTAGAGTGTTGTGTAGGAGTATTTGAGGCTGCCATTGTCATTGTTAATCCTCTCAAATTTTGTGTATCGAAGCATGGATGTTTTTTGTTCATATTTGAGGTTGGTTATAGAATAGAGGTCATTAATTACAGGAATATGACAGTAACTAAGCAAATTAAAAGTATAAGAAATGATTACACTTAAGGCTGAGATTTTTTTATTAAAATGTTGTGGAAACAGAGTATATTTGTTATATATGTTAGGCTGTAGTAATTAGTTAAGGTGGCTTTTTAGGAACGAGCACGAAATAAATTCCTGTTTATACGCAGGACTATTTTTTGCTATCAAGGCGAGAAAATGGGCGCATAGTTATTCTATGTAACCATTT
>JANQJO010000010.1 GCA_028281605.1 Pseudomonadales bacterium | reverse complement strand
TTTTTTCTATCAAGGCGAGAAAATGGGCGCATAGTTATTCTATGTAACCATTTTCATCAACGCAGATAGCGAGAAATAGGAGTATGTAATTTAAATTGTATAAACAGGAATTTATTTCGTGCTCGTTCCTAAGGTAAGGCACAGGAAATAAGTTAGAGCTATTGTGCTTGTTTTAAGCCAAATTCTATTTTTTCAAGGATGTTTTCAGGGGGTTCAAGTCCAATTGATAATCTTAGAAGGTTAGGTACAACCCCCGCAGCCTTGACTTCAGCGATGGTTAAACGTGCTGGTGAGTGAGTGCTGCTAAAGGGGTGGGTTAAAATTGTTTTGATAGAACCAAGATTGACACGCACATCAATGTTCATGCTGTTGCCCACACGGCGAGTAAATGCTTCATCACCTTTAACAGTAAAGGCCAACATACTGCCATAACCGATGATTTGTTGTTGAGCATCGTGCACAAAATCTTTTTTAGCTAACATGTGCTGGGCATGATTAGGTAATCCTAAGTAAAAAACCTGTTCTATTTTTGGGTGCTGATGTAAATATTTAGCGATTGTTAGAGCATTGTGACTTTGTTTTATGACTCTGTCGTTTAAGCTGCGTAAGTTGTAAGATAAGGACAATGCATTGAAACCGACTTGATTATAACCCTTAGCATTACGAATTCGAAACAGTTCCTCAAACAAAGCTTCGTCTTTAGTGGCAATGATGCCTCCAGTAACCCGGGTTTGTCCATCAATAAATTTGGTGGCTGATTCTAAGATAATATCTGCTCCTAGGGCCAAGGGTTGATATAGAGGAGCAGGTGCGTAAGTGCTGTCTACAATTAATTTTGTTTTCTCGAAGTTATTTGAGCTATTGAGCAATATTTTCAAATGTCTAATGTCTGCCAACTCTGCGAGTGGGTTGGAAGGAGATTCTACAAAAATAAAAGCGGGTTTATAGCGTCCTATGTTTTTTTGCCAGGCTGAGAAGTCATGTAGATCTACAAAAATGACTTTGCGACCATCGATTGATTGGCTCAGTTTGAAATTGTTTTTGCTGGTACCAAAGAGTTTTTCCGACACTAAGAGAGTGTCTCCTGTTTTGGATAGCCCTTGAATAATTAAAGAGATGGCAGCTTCACCAGAAGATGTAGCGAGTGCGTAGGAGGTTTGGTGGCTTTGACCGTATTCGGCCTCAAAGTGTTCGCCTTCGGGAGATTTGTGGCGTGCATAAAAAGGAGTGTCTAATTCGTCAGCAAAACACTTAGCTAAATGACCGATAGGGTCTTTTTCATTAGGGTTCCAACTGTTTTGAAGATCCAGAATAGCAGCACAACATGCACTTAAGGCTGCACGATCATTCGGATTAATGTCAAAGGCCTGTGCGAGAAGTTGACGGGAATGGTTTGATAGCGATGTATTGGATAAGATTAAATCTTTTGAAAAGCCCATAGAATTCTCTCTGTCTGACCATAGAGCTTGTTTGTGTTACTGGTGTAACGTTAGAGCTGTTTTTAGTGGTTGGGCCTTGCAAATCGAGCATCTCAACTTCACAATTCGGTAGTTTACTTATTTGCAAGGCCTTACTCTGCCGAAGCTTCGTCAGCTTTTTTACTGTTGTCAGGTGCAGATGGGTCTACTTGTTGTGTTGGTTGTATATTTTTCACTGATGTTGACTCTGTCTTGACCTCAGTTTTTTCAGGCAGTTGTTTAGTGATCTCTTCGGTTTTGTTGTTTGTTTCTCTTTTGCTTCTGGGATCGTTAGACGCTCTGCGTCTTTCCTTAGGTTCAACTTGAGTCTGAACTTGCTGTACAGGTTGTTCTGGCTGTGTTTGTTGTTCTACGCTAATTGTTGGTGTAGGACTTGAGTTTGAGTGATTTTCACCAAGATGATCACTGGTGCTATAGGTTGGCTTTTTTGCAGCAGCTGTTCCATTATTAGTATTATCAGTTTTTTGAGCAAGATTTGGGCCGGTTGTATGGGCTTGTGTGTAAACTGACGGTAAAGGCTCATAGTAATGCTCAGGTGGAAACTGCTCGTAAAAGCTCTTCTCCGTTGTCTTTTGTTGTTGCTGACGAGGGGCTCTGTTGCCCCTTTGGTTGTTATCCCTTTGGTTGTTATTACCATGGTTACGCCCATGAGAAGCTGCTTGATTATTATAGGACTGTTGGTCCGATTGGTTAGAGTCTTGTCGTCGACGAGAACGGTTGCCAGAGCGGTGGTCTCTATTACGTCGAGTATGATTGTTTCGATTGGAGTCATTGTATTGTGAACGGCGACCACCTCGAGGCTCACGATTGTGTCGATTACGCTTTTGTGAGGGTTGATTATTGTTGGTATAGTGATGACCTGATTGAGTTTGATTTTCTTGGTTTTCTTGGTTTTCTTTATTTTGAGTCTCTATTTTAGCTAGAGGTTGATCAGCTGCTGTAGTGTGTCTTGAGTTGTCCGCATCATTAAGTACGGCATCATTTTTTTCTTCAGCTTTAAAAAATGAACCAAACCAGTTTGTGAATTTGGCTAGAGCAGGCGAATCTTTTTTGGGCTGCGGGGCAGGTTCTGCGGGGTGTAGCATGCCCACAGCCGCTGTTTGTTGCTTGGGTAAGGTTTGTGGAGTTGGTTGAGTAAAAGGTTCTACTTCTTCTGGTGTGGAGATTATCAATTCATGACTGGCTTGATAATTGCGTTTGTTGTTTTCATTGTCACTTTTACTTTGAACTTCATAGTTTGGTGATTCAAAGCTTGGATTGGGGACAATGACAACTCGGACATTGTGTCGTTGCTCAATTTCACTGAGGCTGCGTCTCTTTTCATTGAGTAAATAAGTAGCAACACTAACAGGCAGCTGGCCTATTATTTCTATTGCTTCATCTTTCATAGCTTTTTCTTCAATTAAGCGCATAATGGACAAAGCCAGTGAGTGCACAACTCTGACTGTGCCTAAACCGTTACATCTTGGGCAGACATGACTGCTAGTTTCTCCTAAAGAAGCTCTGAGTCTTTGGCGCGACAGTTCCATCAGTCCAAAACGGGAAATGCGGCTGACTTGTACGCGTGCTCGGTCTATTTCCAGCACTTCTTTCATGCGCGCTTCAACTTCTCGCTGATTTTTAGTTTGTAGCATATCGATAAAGTCGACTACAACCAATCCGCCAATGTCCCTAAGTCGTAACTGGCGAGCTATTTCATTAGCGGCTTCAAGGTTGGTATTTAAAGCTGTTTCTTCTAGGTCTGCCCCTTTTGTTGCTTTGGATGAGTTAATGTCTATGGAAACCAAAGCTTCGGTAGGGTCTATGACGATTGAACCTCCTGAGGGCAGTTTGACCTCGCGTTGAAACGCCGTTTCTATTTGACTCTCTATGTGAAAATGCGTGAACAAAGGAGTACTATTGGTATACAGGCACACTTTGTTTTCGTAATGCGGCATTACTTTGCGAATAAATTCAATTGCGTCATGGTAAACTTTTTCGTTATCAATTAACACTTCTGTGATATCTTGCCTGAGGCAGTCGCGGATTGTGCGTAGAATAATATTGCTTTCTTGATAGATGAGGAAAGGCGAGGCTTTACCATCTTGAGCTTTTTTGATAGCATCCCAAATTTGAATTAAGTAGTCTAAATCCCACTGAAGCTCATTTTCTGAGCGTCCTACCCCAGCCGTACGAACAATAACGCCCATTTCATTTGGAATCGTCAAGCTGCTCATAGCTTCTTTTAGATCAGCACGTTCATCACCATCTATACGTCTTGAAATACCTCCCGCACGTGGGTTGTTTGGCATGAGTACTAGGTATCTTCCAGCTAGGCTAATAAAAGTGGTTAAGGCTGCACCTTTATTACCTCGCTCCTCCTTAACAACCTGGATAATCATTTCTTGGCCTTCTTTGAGTACTTCTTTGATGCTTAGGCGACCAGGGATTTCCTTGGGGTCTTTAGAGAAATATTCTCGTGAAATTTCTTTGAGAGGTAAAAAACCGTGACGCTCTGAGCCGAAGTTAACAAAAGCTGCCTCTAGACTAGGTTCTATGCGAATGACGCGACCTTTGTAAATATTGCCTTTTTTTTGCTCTCTAACACGTCGCTCTATGTCTAAATCGTAGAGCTGTTGGTGATCGATAAGTGCAACACGTAGTTCTTCTGGGTGGGTCGCATTAACCAACATTCTTTTCTTTTTCATCTATTCTCAACTTATTTACTGTTTGGGGCAGTAGCACAAGCAGCAATGGCACCGTAGTCAAGGTCGTATGTTGAGAAGATTTTTTAGTCAAGCTGGGAAGCTAGAGGTGGTTTTTTTGTCTAGGTTTTACACCTTGAGATCATTTTGCGATAAGAAGACGCAATTAAAAAAACCTTTATTTTGATAAGTACTCTGAGAGATGGCCATTTTTTGCCAATAATTAGCTTGTATCTAAATCAGGTGTCACTTATCAAATAGCTAACAAGTTGATTAACTTGCTTAGCACTTTAATCCTATTAAAATCTCTTTCAACTTCGTTTCTTACAACTATCATTTTACTTTTGCCATTCTTTAGTCTTACACAATTTTGGCTTTGCTTGATTGCACTGCAGTTTTGTTTTAAATCCTTAAAAAGTTTTTACTATCAGTTAATCTATGTTCGTGTTTACTTTAAAAATGAATTCCTACCACTTGAGAGGTGATTAAAACTCATTTTTTCTAGCTGTTTCATATTTTGACTCTATGCTTATATATATTATGCAATTATCTCTCATGTGATAGAGGCATTTAAGTGTATGTGCTTTCAAGGTCAGCGGATTGGTATATTCAACAGTCGATGTAGACTGTGTTTATGTATCCCTGTTCCATGGCTAAGGCATTACTAATCCATCTCTAATATGGTCACTTCCTAATTGAGGTGTATATTACCAATTTGTATATGTTAGAGTTAGCTTAACTCAATGCTCCATTACATACTTGCCCATTAAATATAGCAGTAAAGCCCAGTTACTTCAAATAGATAGAAACCTTATATTACGAAAATTTGTTACAACTGGGTTAAAATAACATATTTTGTATTTAAAAACATTCTTATAAAGCCAATTTTTTAACGATTTTCAGTATTGTAAACATTAACAACTATCTTAATTTAGAAAGAGATAAAGGTTTGCTGATGAGTAAAAGTGAATTAGAAGGCCCTATAAAGGCGCGTTTGGTTATAGTGGGGGTTGAGGATGAAGGTCAGCGATTGGATAATTTCTTATCAAAATTGCTTAAAGGTGTTCCAAAATCAAAGCTGTACAGCATTGTGCGTACAGGCCAAGTAAGAGTGAACAAAAAAAGAGCCAAACCCAGTGACAGACTGATTATGGGGCATCAAGTTAGAGTACCACCTTTACGTTGTACTCTGCCTCGTGCTCGCAGTGGCGATATCAGCGGCGATATTTTATATTCTCATGTGGCTCAAAAGCTTCAAAATTCTATCCTGTTTGAGGATAAAGATTTGTTGGTTATTAATAAACCAGCAGGTTGGGCCGTTCATGGCGGCAGTGGTATTAAACTGGGTTTGATTGAAGCTTTAAGGGAGCTCAGACCTTATTGTAAGTCATTAGAGTTAGTGCATCGTTTAGATCGAGAAACTTCTGGTTGCTTATTATTAGCAAAAAAAAAATCAGTGCTAAAACACTTGCATTGTATGTTTCGTGAGAGTAGCGTCCAAAAATACTATAAATTACTGGTGCAAGGTCATTGGCCAAAACGTTTGTTTCATGTACAGCAACCTTTACGTAAGTTCGTTGCGGCTAATGGTGAGCGCTTTGTTAAAGTAGATCCTCAAGGTAAACCGGCGTTGACAGAATTTAAGGTTTTACAGGTGTTTGCAGAAACAACTTTTTTACGAGCACGTTTGCATACAGGACGGACTCATCAAATTCGAGTGCATGCTGCCAGTGTAGGCTGTCCTGTTTTGGGTGATGTAAAATATAATACAAGTACGATATCAGCGTTCGCATCAGAAAGAGCCAGTTTATTAGCAGGCTTGATGAAAAATAGGCATTTTCTTCATTGTGAATCAATTACATTAACAGATTGTGCTCAGGCACAATGGGAGACTTTTCATGCCCCCTTGGATTCTGTTTTAGAAACGGTACTGGCTGCTTCTTCTTAAGGCCATTTAAGGTTGTTGATCATTAAAACGCTATAATCGATTTGTAAATTTGTAAGCAGGGTTGCAAAAAAGTAAGTTACATAAGCTAAGAGGGTAGATGGAGTGTTATGGTATGAGTGAACAGCCGCAAAATTCCAAAGAATGGAGATTGATAGATAAACTTTTAACAAAGTCTTTGAATGAGCAAACCAAATCTCGACGCTGGAGTGTATTTTTTAAGCTGCTAACATTTGCTTATTTATTCGCTCTATTGTGGATATTGGGTATTAGTAAGTGGGAGCATGATCCAGTCACTCGAAAATCTCATACGGCATTGATTGAAATCAATGGCATTATTCTTGAGGGTGAGCAAGCAAGCGCTGATGCGATTGTCACGGGCTTAACAGAGGCTTTTGAAGACCCAAAGTCAAAAGCGATTATATTACGTGTCAATAGTCCTGGGGGGAGTCCGGTTCAGGCTGGTTTTGTTTATGATGAAATGATGCGTTTACGAGAGCGCTACCCAGAGAAAAAAGTATACGCTGCAATTACTGATATGGGGGCCTCTGGTGCTTATTATATTGCTTCAGCTGCGGATGCAATTTACGCGGATAAAGCCAGTATTATTGGATCTATAGGTGTAATCAGTATGGGTTTTGGTTTTACGGAGATGTTAGAGAAGTTGGGAATTGAGAGGCGAGTATTAACGGCAGGCGAGAACAAAGCCATGCTGGACCCTTTTTTGCCTGTGAGCCCTGAAGACGCTTCTCATTTTCAAACGGTGCTTAAAAATGTTCACAATCAATTTATAACCAGTGTAAAAAATGGCAGAGGGACTCGCCTGGATCATATTAATGTTGATGAGATATTCAGTGGTTTGTTATGGACAGGGGAGCAAGCCGTTAAATTGGGTTTGGTTGATGGTTTGGGAAGTCCAGGTTATGTGGCTCGAGAAGTTGTGGGTGAAAGCAGTATTGTGAACTATACGCGTAGACCTTCACCTTTAGACGCTTTTGCTAACCGTTTAGGAGTTTCGATCGCTAATCGATTGAGCACCATGTTTGGTTCGTTTGAATTGTTTTAAGTGATTTCTTAAATTGATGATAATACTTGTGGATGATTTTTCTTTTTTTCTTGTGTCGATATTGCTATATTTGTTCCTTGGTTGCTTGTTTTGTTAGGGCGTATTGAAGTTTCGAAGTCAACAAAAGAAATTTTGTAAGGAGCGGTTGCATTGGCTTGCGACTTTTTTCATCGGAGCCTTTACTTTCTAGCTGCTCCTGATGTCGAATGTATTTTCTGATTTGTTCCTCTTCAAATCCAACTGTGGATAGCGCATATCCTCTTGCCCAAAAACTTTCTCCATTAAAATTTTTCTTTCTTCCTGAAAACTGACGAGCTATTGCTATCGCACTTTTGCCCTTAATATAACCAACTATGGCTGAAGGTGCGTGCTTTGGTGGTATCTTAATCAACATACGTACGTGATCTTGAACCATATGCCCTTCCATAATCTTGCAGCTCTTCCGTTCTGCAAGCTCATGAAAAACAGGTCCCAAAAATTTACGAATCTTCCCGTAAAGCACTTTTTTTCTATACTTCGGTACAAACACAAGATGATATTTACAGTCCCATCTAGAATGACTTAAA
>JANQJO010000004.1 GCA_028281605.1 Pseudomonadales bacterium | reverse complement strand
AAAATGGGCGCATAGTTATTCTATGTAACCATTTTCATCAACGCAGATAGCGAGAAATAGGACAAGTATAAACAGGAATTTATTTCGTGCTCGTTCCTTAATACTCAGAACCATCAAACAGAATCTTGAATAGGGGTGACGCCTGTTTTTTTTTCAATGTATTTGACCACTATCTCTGCCAACAAATTTGGTTGAAATTTCCCAAGAAAATCGTCTGCGCCTACTTTTTTTATCATCGCTTCATTAAAACAACCACTTAATGAAGTATGCAACACAATATGAAGGTCATTCATATTGGGATCAGACTTTAGCTCTGCTGTCAGGGTATAACCATCCATTTCCGGCATTTCTATATCTGAAATAAGCATTATATATTCTTCTGTAATTTTTTTTCCTTCTTCATTGATCTGCTTAAGATGATCTAGTGTCTCTTTACCATTTTTCATCATTACCGTCTCAACCCCTACATTTTCTATACATTTTTGCATTTGTTTTCGTGCAACTGAGGAGTCATCAGCAACTAAAACTTTAAATACAACATCTTCTTTAACAACCTGGTACTCACTTTCATCTACCTGCATTTCACTATCTGATGAGACCTGAAAAAATACTTTTTCCACATCTAAAATTTCAACAATTTTGCCATCAAACTCTGTCACTGCTGTCAGATAATTATCTTTACCCGTACCGCATGGAGGTGCCTGTACTTCGCTCCAGTTAAGATTCACAATACGTTCAACAGAAGAAACTAAAAACCCCAAGATCACACGATTATATTCTGTAATAATTACAAAAGAAGAAGTAATGTCTGCAATAGGATCTCCTCCAATAGCATGATTTAAGTCAATAATAGGAATTGTGCCTTCACGAATATGAGCAATACCGCTAACAACAGGATTGCGTTTTGGCATCATAGTCAATTTAGGACACTGTAGTACTTCTTTTACTTTAAAAACGTTAATGCCAAAAATTTGATTTCCCTTTAATTTAAACAGTAAAAGTTCCAGTCTATTTTGACCCACTAGTTGTGTCTTTTGATCAACTGAATCTAATACACCTGCCATATCCGCTTTACTCCTACCTTGCAATGACACGAGGCACATTTATTGCCTAACTCTTTATCAACATCAATTTTTATCAACATCAATTTCTCTAACTTAGAGAATAGACAAAAAAATGTATACAACCTTTATTAAAACTTATATCATTTTGCTTCTCCTGGTCAATTTGATCACTTACTGCAAAGCAGAAGATTTTACTACAGCTAAAGTAATAACATCGGCGGTAGATCGTTATCTAAAAATTTCCTTAACGCAGCTTCAAGCTAACCCCAAAATTTCTTACAATATCAAAAGCATAGATCCTCGTTTAAAGTTAGCTGCTTGCAGCAAACCGTTAATCGTTGAACCTTACAATAATGCCACAATTAGCTTGCAAAAACGTTTTACCTTGAAAGTTGCTTGTGATCAACTCAAACGATGGCGCATCTTCGTGCCTATTCAATTGCATTTGGTTGAACAGGTTGTTATTTCAAACTCTGCTTTGCCCAGAGGGAAAATACTGACAGAACAAGATCTTACGTATCAAAAAATTGATATCCTCACTATCAACCATGGTTACTTCAAAGAAAAATCAGCACTAATTGGCAACACATTAAAAAAAAATATAGCATTAGGAAAAGCTCTTGATCCCAGCTTTATAGAAACACCCAAGCTGATACGAGCCCACCAAGAAGTCACCATTCTAGCAAAACATAGGTGGCTAAATGTCAAAGCCACAGGCATCGCTTTAAGTGATGGCGGATTAGGACAAGCTATCAAAGTTAGAAACAAATCCAGTCGTAAAGTGATAGAAGCAAGAGTCGCAGATATCGGTCTTGTCGTTACAAATCAGTGAGTTACCAAACTCTACTCACAATATATAAGAAAAAACATGTTTTTTTTGCTAAAGTCATACTAGAGTGCTGCCGATACCCATTGATAAGAATTTATTGATGATAAACGAGAACAGTGATGCCTTTTGAGATTAACGGTTACAACGCTAACGACCCTACTAAAGGGTCAATTAAAAACAAGGGGGAAACCTCAAGTGGTCGTGTGACATCATTTGAAAACAAAAACGCACAAGCAGAAAAAACCAACTCTGACCACAATCACAATAATAATGTTTCCATAAGCACCAATATAAGCACTAGCAGTAAGGAATTACACTCGCTCGAGCAAAGCATCAAATCACTTCCAGATATAGATCAAGAAAAAGTACAATTTTTTATTGATGCAACTCAAAACGGCAAGTATACACCCAATCCTGATGCCATTGCCTCTAAACTCTTAAAATTCGAAAGTCTTTTATAAAATTTCAACAAGTTCTATAACAGGCATTGATTTTGCTTCTTTCTTTTAACAGCAAAAGCTACCACTAGAGAAGGAAAGAGCATGCAAACAATTGCACACCATCAAGCACAAACTATTTTACATTTGCTAAAAGAAAATAATGAGCATATACAAGCATTATCTCAACTGTTGCAGCAAGAACAAGAGCTATTAAAAAATAGAAAAAGAGTAGAACTCAAACCCATATTACAAGAGAAAAGTAGTATCATTGCTTGCCTACAGCAATCCGAACAAAGGTTACAACAAACGTTTCATGCAATAGGTGCTGAATATTCTCAAGAAGGCATGGAGGCTTTACTTGAGAAAGTTCCACAACCTTTATGTTCTGTTTTAAAAAACCTGTACAGCGTTTTAAAACAAGGTCTTGAGCGCTGTCAACATCTCAATAAAGTCAACGAAAAAGTCATTCAGCGCTCTCGACATAATATTCAAGCGATTTTATCGACCCTCAAAGGACAAGAAACTTATGGACCAACCTACCGAAGTGACGGAGCCGCTAGTAACCACTGTGTAAACCGCTTGTTAGCCAAAGCTTAGGAGGCGTGACAAAATAAATTGGACATCTGGCGCCGAGATTTAGGTCACTTTTAGAAAAGCAAGAATATAGAGTTGACATTTAAATAGTAATTGTGATTAAATCACTTTTTTTATTTCACAGCCAAGTAAAAACTAACGTAATAAAAACAACCTATTCAAAGCAATAAGTTAAGGACGCCGTGTATATATCCGCTTTAACAGACACAAAAAATTCTTTGGACACAGCTAAACGGTTAGGTGATGCATTAAAGTTAGCGGAATCCCGTTTAGGAATTGAGAAATACCAACTCAGCTCTACGTTAGAATTCTTTTGTGATAAAGATGGTGATAGCTATACCCCTAAAATCGGACCCTTTCAAGACACTCTACTCACACACGCTGCCAAAAATAATTATCTATGTGTAATAAAAGTAGTATTACTAGGTCTGGAAACAAGTGTTGGCCCAGTAACGGATGAAGATACTGATGATGAATCAACTACAAGTGACACTGAAGTTTCACACTTTGATTTTACAAGCATAGAGAATTATACAGACATAGTTAATAGAACAGATTCTAATGGGAGAACAGCTTTACACCATGCCTGTGCAAGAGGCGCGATGGAAATGGCAGAGTTATTAATGCGATTTCGCGCAAGAACTGACATTAAAGATAATAATGGAAACACACCAATTGATTTAGCAAAAGATGAAAAAATAAAAGATGCTGTGTCCTCAACTGACTTTTTATGTATTCAAGATACTATTTCACTAGGTATTGCACATGAGCATATTAAGATGCATACAGGGAAGGACAAGCCACCTCCACCTAGTCTAAAAAAAGATCTTAGTGACAATCCAGTTCCCCCTTCAAAAATTAAAATGCCTGTTGAAGGAAGGTTTGTGCAGCGTATGGGAGATATCTTATATGTTTTTGATGCCAATAAAGGGGAATTTTTTAAAACTATTGAAGATAAAGATCAAGAAGCAATGAGTAAAGAAGAAAAAAAGACATTCATAGATGCTATTACTAAATATTGCTTGTCGAATAACATCGATGTTTCTAAATGGTACTCTGATGGTGAAAAATGAGCTCTCAAGTTGTAACTCATAATTCTGTATGTGAATTTTCATTACCCGAGCAATGCTCTATAAACTTGGTTAAACCTTCAAATACTAAATACGCAGGAAATTCGCCATCTGGGGCCAAATGTGGAATTTCTACGTTTGGGCTAAGGCCGTGATTGTCTTTTGCATACTGAATGAGAGCTTGTTCAATGAGGACCGAAGTGAATTGAGACCCTCTTTCTTTCTCATAACTAAAACAAGAAGCTAACAAATATTTTATTGCAAAAAATATTGTTTTAAATTCTTTTGTGTTACGAAACTTTCCCTCAATAATCTTATTTATTAACAAGGATAACTTTTTTCTAATAATGGGGGTGCTTGCTCTGAGTAAGCTATAAGGTTTGTGTGATCCAAGAGAAAAAAGACCTGTGAATGTGGAAACCCTGTGATCTTCTTGTTTGCAAGGCATAATAGCTACTCGGTCAACTATAAATTTTTCATCATATGGGTGTAATCCGGCAACCGAGAGAGGGTAAAACCCTCCATTTTTCCCATTTTTCTCTCTAATTCCAACAGTAATAGCGATTAACTCATGTGTCTCTTGCCTTGCCGATGACTTGTATGCTTTATATACCCATCCTCCCGTTGTTAGAGTTAAGTCAACCCCAAATATATTGTGTTTTTCTTCTACAAGCGAGTTTCCATCGGATTTCTTGTATTTCTCAACTAGCTTAGATAGTATCCCAAAGGGTTTTTTTTGTTCGCGAGGCTTAATATAATCAAATAGCGCTTCTTCGGTATTGCTGCATTTGCTCGAAGCACTCTGACCAGTTCCTGGGTTAGATATTTTTGAATGCTGCTTACACTCTGAGATTATTTGTATAAATGTTTCAACTGTTTTTGGTATTTTTCCTGAAAATTTTGATTCTACACATTGTACAACTTGGCGTACTTTTTGAGAATATACTTCATTTTCTGCGAGCGTGTTAGCCCGGTATTCTATTCGATGGGCGCGAACACGGCTAGTCTCCTGGAGCATAGCTTCAGTAAGATTGTTGTATGCAGCACGGATTGTGGACGCAGACAGCAGCATTAGGCTAAAGGCAGTGTATATAGGGTTGTAACTCATGGCTTGTACAGCTTTATTGATAAAACTTCCAATACTCTTTAAATTAGACAAAAAAGAGGGCCGAAGCGATGGTGATATTTTTTGAAGAACATAAGATTCTACATCGGCTTCACAGCCAAATTCTGGGATTGTTTCTTGTAAGATTTTTTTGATGAGAGAGTCTGCTAACACGTCTGCCATCTCTGTATTTCCAAAACAAGAGCTGATTGCTTTTCGAATGTAGTCAGAAATAGCGTGATTGCCTGTACTATCCTGAAGCGCTTTTAAACAAGCCGCTACTCTAGGATCGTTCGCAACACTTCCTGATGCTAAACGGATAGCTTTTTTAATTTTGCCTGGGTCACTAAGCCCTAGAATGTAATTAACTCTTCTTTCATGAGTATCAGCTGTAGCTTGTTGCTTTCGTAGCTCACCCTGTTGGTAGGGAAATGATAAATGTGCTATATTCGTCATAAGTGATGAGCATGTAGTTTGAACTGTAATATGGTGAATATAGACTCATACAGTACCCGTTCATGTAAAAAAATGCAAATCTTTCACCGTGAAAACTCCAACAATGAAAAGGCAATAGAATACCATCACTCCAGTCTGAACAGGCTAAATGTATTACAAGCAAGCTTAAGTGTGATCCTCCTTTAAAAGACACTTCGTATTAGGAGAAAACAGCCATGAGCGATGCAATTTTCGTCACCCTAGGTGATGAAAATTGCATTTACACGGTAAATAACCTAAGAATGGAAGTTTCAATGAGTCAAAGGAAGCATAGTCAAGAGTTCAAAAAAGAAGCAAAACGGATTCTCGCTTTAGCGCTCCCCATCATGGGCACTCAATTGGCACAAACTGCTAATGGCTTCGTTGATACCATCATGGCAGGACAAGCAAGCTCTACCGATCTGGCCGCAGTAGCGCTAGGCAGTAGCTTTTGGCTGCCTTTATACTTATTCACTGTGGGTTTGCTCTTAGCAACCAGCCCAACCGTCGCTCAACTCTACGGCGCACAACAATACAATGAAATCGGATCCAAAGTACGTCAGTGCTTATGGTTGGCCCTTGCCAGCGGCTGCTTAGGTTGGCTCGCCCTACAAAATGCTGATGGAGTTGTTTCTTTATTTAAAATGGACGCACAATTACAACAACTGTCCGTCGCTTACCTGAAAGCCATCAGTTGGGGTATACCAGCTGTCGCAGCCTATGCAGTCCTAAGCAGCTTCCTTGAAGCGATCAATAAACCTAACGCCGTCTTGATCACCAGCTTAATGGGCCTATTGTTGAATATTCCACTCAATTATGCCCTAATCTTTGGTAAGTTAGGATTCCCAGCCCTTGGCGGCGTGGGTTGTGGTTGGGCCACAACCGGTGTCATGTGGTCAAGTTTATTGATGCTCACCCTCTATATTAATACCCACCCTAAACTCAAAGCGTTTGCACTGTTTAAACAATACGAAAAACCAAATTTTAAAATACTCTATGCCTTAACAAGGCTTGGCTTTCCCATTGGTCTGGCTATTTTTTTTGAAGTCAGCATTTTTTCTGTGATCGCTTTGTTTCTAGCACGCCTTGGGAATGAAGTTGTCGCCAGCCACCAAATTGCTTTAAATTTTTCTTCTTTAGTTTTTATGCTACCTTTGAGTATCGGCCTAGCCTTAACAGTTACTGTCGGACAAGCCGTCGGTAAAAAAGATCAACCTCTGGCTTTTTTAACTGCTCGCATCGGTCTAACCATGAATATCTTACTGGGCATTGTATTAGCCTTTCTCATGATAATAGGGCGTAACTTTATCGCCACTTGGTACACGTCAAATGAGAATATTCGAGAACTGGCGGCCACTCTACTACTATGGGCCGCTATGTTTCAACTTTCAGACGCCATCCAGATCACCAGCAGTAGTATTTTAAGAGGCTTTAAAGACACAAAAATGCCCATGTTTTTAACCCTTTTTGCTTATTGGCTGGTTGGTTTACCTATAGGCTATACGCTCAGCTTTGATGTATGGCTACCAGGCAAAGGGGCACATGGCTTTTGGTGGGGGTTAATCATAGCATTAACCACAGCGGCACTACTCTTAAGCTTACGTGTCCGCACCTTTCTTTATCGTGCTCAAACACATTAATAGCATCAACCAATCCCTTCACTTTCAACAAAAAAAATAATAAAATCATAACATTACACTAAATAACCCCGCCCTTGATGGAAATCAACTATACTGGTAGTGTAACAGTGAAGGTTCTTTACTTGGTTATAACTGAACTCATAAGATAGTCTCATAAGTTTTATACAGTACTTGTTACTATCTTGAAGGTCATCACTAACTAGGCAATCATACTGACTATCTGTTTATCATACAAACAGGTTTGGGGAGGGGGAAACTCATGAATAATCAAAACCCAAACAATATTGACCAAAATGTCTACGACATTTTTACCGGTCGACTTTTAAACGAAAAGACTAACCGTATCATCCGCATCGCACCAGAGCTCGATGGATTAGAAATGCTTTACAGCAATGATACCTCAGCAAACAAGCTATACAGCTTAAGAATCGTATGCTGGGCCCTGCAAGAAGATGGGGAAGTATTCGGCATGGTACCTTGGCTCAACGAAATAGTCCCCGCTACAGATATTAACGACCCCTTAAACGGTCGCTGGGAAGGCTATCGTGACCCTAGGTGTGACGATATTTTTTATATACCTCCTGAACACAAAATTTTAGAGCTCGAATCTGCTGTGGGTTATTACAATACCCCACAAGCAACCGATAAAGATAAAAATGAAAATCTTTTCTTACAAGAAATACCCGATGTCATTGGTACACATGCAGTACTCACAGAAAATGGGTTTAGAACCTTTTCTCTGATTGAAGTACTTAGCTGGCGCTTACTTGGCGATGGCACAGTACAAGGCATGCTGGTTGATGACACCAAAGTTTCACAAACACCTGTACTGCCTGGCGATCAATGTCTTTTTAGCGCACAAAAACATCCACATTTTCGCTACTTTTTTCAACACAGAATCGCCAATAAAATAAAAGAACAGGATCCAGAAGCACTTGCGGCTATTGCCATGCTTATTGAGCAGTAATGCTTAAGGAACGTGCACGAAATAACTTTAACATTTAGAGCGGATGCATGTTTGAGCAAAGCGAGTTCAGGAGCGACAAATGTTAAAGTTATTTCGTGCACGTTCCTAAGGTGATTTCTTCTGGATCCAATAGCAGTACCGTGTCTCTTGATCAAAGACAGTCCGTACAACCTGCTGATGCAACAACACATGACCCAAAAAATGACAAAACTTTGGAATGTCTTTTTGGGTCGTGGTATCGGTCGCACTAACTTTCAGCACCTCACCTACTTTCATTAAACGTATTTTCCCATGTAACATCATCACTGGTTCAGGGCATTGTAAACCTTCAACATTCAACTCAGTATCCGCAGATACTAACACTTCATCCACCATTTTCACCTTTGAACTTCACCACCTCATTCTCATTATGCAACCAATGCAACCTATATCACTTTGAACACAGCTGCCCACCCTTAAAAAGTAAACCAAATGCTAATATTTAACTAATAATCTCCAAGTTGTAGATAAAACAGCACAACAGAAGTGGCATAAAAATGGCAGACTATACACGATTTATATCAAAAGCACTGTATTTATTTTGTGCATACGCATTTTCAATCATTACTGTCAGTGACAACACGGCAAATACACACAATACCAACACTGCAAACCTCAACCCCATCAAAGCAAGCGCTAAACTACAGGCTCATATTGACCCTATCAGCAAACAACCCGTTATAAGAAAAGAATCACATCAAACTGTCACAAGAACACAAGCGTTGCGCCATTTTCAAACCCTAGAGGCCAACCCTATCATTTACGACAGCCCAGTACCTAACGGTGGTAAGTATGTCAAGCTGCACGGCCGCTTTACCAGCCATATTACAGCAACTCAGTCTAAAGAACACCTCAGGCCTATCACTGAATGTACCGTACACTCACAATGAAAAGGGCTTTGTAGCAAAAATTGATCAAGATAAACAACCTAACTTTATTTGTGTGTCACTGACTTTAGTATCGCGCCTTGCTGTTAGTAAGGAACGTGCATGAAATAACTTTAACATTTGTCGCTCCTGAACTCGCTTTGCTCAAACATGCATCCGCTCAAAATGGGTAGATTATTTCCTGTGCCTTACCTCAACAGCTCGATAAAGATATTTCCAATGACCTTTAACTTTAGATGTAAGCCTTATGAATAAATATCAATCAAAAAGAGCTCCCCCTATCATCGTGAACGTCATGAACTCGAAATAATTCACACAATGTACTGTAAAAAGAGAAATTTATGCATAATACTAAAGACATCTTGAAGACCATCGCCATGAAAATACAATGGTTATTGAGCACAATAACAAACACAGTATTACTCGGCGATTTTAGGAGGTTTCATTGTACACTGGTCAACTTATACGTTTTATGCTGACCCTACTGATCACAATCGTTTGCTTTGCATCCGGCCAAGTCGCGGCCACATCCAACACGACTGATATTACCAAAATACATGGATTTGCTCTTTATGAAGATTTAAAGTATCCATCCAACTGGAAACACCTTGACTATGCCAATCCCAATGCACCCAAGGGGGGACACCTCAAACTCATGGGTGTCGGTACCTTTGATACACTCAACCCCTATTTGCTCAAAGGAACCAGTCCACGCAATACACCCGGCTTGTATTTATACGGCTTCGGTGAACTGCACGATACCCTATTGGCCGGTACCGATGCATTGCGCCCATCCGGAGACGAACCACAAAGCGCCTATGGCCTGATTGCAGAGACCCTAGAATACCCAAAAGACTACAGCTGGGTTATTTTCAACCTCAGAGAAGCAGCTCGCTTTCACGATGGACACCCCATCACAGCCGACGATGTCGTGTTTTCTTTCAATACACTCAAAGAAAAAGGACACCCAAGGTTTGCGATCACTTATCAACCCATCAAGTCAGCAATTATCTTAAACTCTAAAAAAGTCAAGTTTGAGTTTGAACAAAAATACCAAAGGCAATTGATTCTGCGAGCTGGAGAACTGCCCATTCTTCCAGCCCACTACTTCAAAAAACACGAATTTGAAAAAACCGGCTTGACGCCGATTTTAGGCAACGGACCCTATCAGATCAAAACATTTAAACCCGGACAAAGTTTAATACTACAAAGAGTACAAGACTACTGGGCACAAAATCTACCTGTCAATAAAGGCTTATACAACTTTGACGAGATACAAATTGACTTTTATCGAGACGCCGCCGTCGCTTTTGAGGCCTTTAAAGCCGGAGAATACGACATCCACATTGATTACGTAGCAAAAAACTGGTCTAAAAACTATCAATTTCCGGCTATCCGTAAAGGCTTGGTCACAAAAGCCGAAATTCCTCACCAGCAAGCTCAAGGCACTCAAGCCTTTTTCTTTAATTTACGCAAGCCCTTATTTCAAGATAAAAGAGTACGCGAAGCCATCTCTAAACTGTTTGACTTCGAGTGGAGCAATAAAACTTTATTCAATAACGCCTACACTCGCTCCAATACATACTTTCCTAACAGTCCTTTTACAGCAACAGGCTTACCTATTGACGCAGAGCTGGCTATACTTAAACCCTTTAAAAACGATCTGCCTCAGGTTTTGTTCAAACAAACCTTTGAACTCAGTAAAACCAAAGGCAGTGGTCAAATCCGTCGTCAACGTAAACAAGCTTTAGAACTCTTAAATCAAGCCGGTTGGTACATCAAAAACAATCAATTATTACATAACATTACAGGGGAACCTTTCGTCTTTGAACAAGTCAATCAACACAGTGCTTCTCTGCAAAGAGTGCTATTACCTTTTCAGAAAAATCTAAAGACCGTTGGAATAGAAATGTCCATTCGCATGGTTGACCCAGCTCAGTATAAAGAAAGGCTGGATAATTTTGACTTCGATATGACCATCTTTGTATTGCCGCAAAGCTTAGCACCTGGGGAGCGACCCCACCAATATTTTCACAGTGATACAGCCGACATTAAAGGCAATAAAAACTACGCTGGCATTAAAAACCCAGTTGTCGATGCCATCATCGAACAAATAGACCAAACGACAACGCTAACCGAAGTCACGCAATTAATGAAAGCTTTAGATCGAGTGCTGTTATGGGAGCATTACACCATACCGCATTGGTACATAAACTACCATCGCATCGCTTATTGGAATAAACTTAGCAAACCTAAAAAACAGCCTCCCTACATTTTGGGTGTACAAACCTGGTGGCAAAAACAATGACCGCAATTTCACAATTAATACCTCGCGTCTTTTGGTATTTAATATTCACTTTTTTGTGCATTTTATGTGCTCATTCTCTGACTTTTGCTAAATCTTCTGTTGCCATCAAAGCTCATGCCCTAGCCATGCATGGCAAACCCAAATATTCTAAGGGTTTTAAGCACGTAGACTACGTCAACCCACAAGCTCCTAAAGGCGGTACTTTAACCTTGGCCACTATTGGCTCCTTTGACAGCTTTAACCCCTTTATTGCCAAAGGACTGGCTGCAAGCGGCTTAGGGTTTGTTTTTGAAACCTTAGCAGTCAGCACACAAGATGAACCCTTTACCGAATACGGTCTGATTGCTGAAAAAATAGAAACTCCAGCCGATCGCAGCTGGGTCATCTTTCACTTGAACAAACACGCTAAGTTTTCTGATGGCAAAGCCATTACGGCAACAGATGTTGTATTTTCTTTTAATAAACTCATCCAAGAAGCTGCCCCTCAATACCGATTTTATTATGCTGATGTTGCAAAAGCACAAGCGCTATCCAGACGACAAGTTAAATTCAGCTTCAAAGCCGGCAATAATAAAGAACTGCCACTGATCATGGGACAACTGCCGGTACTAGCCAAGCACTATTGGAAAGACCGATCGTTCCAAGATACCAGCTTCGATATTCCAGTCAGCAGCGGTCCCTATCGAATTCAATCTTTTGACCCAGGCAAAACCATTATTTATGAACGCAACCCTAACTATTGGGGTAAGGACTTAGCCATCAACAAAGGTCGCCATAATTTTGATACTATCGTCTATAAATACTATCTTGATAATACGATTGCCTTAGAAGCGTTTAAAGCTGGGGAATACGACTTTCGCAGAGAAAACAACGCCAAACTTTGGGCCACACAATATACGGGTAAAGCTTTTGATGAAAACAAAGTTGCCAAAGAAACCCTCCCCCATCAACTGCCTGCCGGAATGCAAGCTTTTGCATTCAATTTACGCCGCCCTTTATTGCAAGATAAAACTCTAAGGCAAGCCATGGCTTATGCATTCGACTTTGAGTGGTCCAATAAAAATTTATTCTATGATCAATACACACGCACGCACAGTTATTTTCAAAACACACCATTGGCCGCCAGCAAGCTTCCAAGCCCAGAAGAACTCAAATTATTGGAACCTATTAAGGACCAAGTGCCCCCAGAAGTTTTCACAACTGTCTATACTCCTCCGAAAACCACAGGCCAAGGTAAGTCACGACAGCAATTGAGACAAGGCCTTACATTACTTAAACAAGCTGGATACACCATCATTGATAATACCTTACACACCCCTGCCGGCCAACCCGTCAAAATAGAGTTTTTAATGCGTGCTGAAGGCGGATTTGAACGAATTATTTTACCCTTTAAAAAATCATTAGAAACCATGGGCATTGATCTCACATTACGCAAAGTCGATATCACCCAATATGTTGAGCGTCTGCGTACCTTTGATTTTGACATGGCGGTTCACACCTTTGCTCAATCTTTATCCCCCGGCAACGAACAGCGAGATTTTTGGCACAGTTCAGCAGCTGATACACAAGACTCTAAAAATGTTTTGGGCTTAAAAAACCCGGCAGTAGATTACTTAGTAACACAACTCATCGCTGCTCCAGACAGACAGCAGCTGATCTATCGAACTCGTGCACTCGACCGAGTCTTACAATGGAATCATTACGTCATTCCCAATTGGCACATCAGTTCTTATCGACTGTCTTATTGGAAAAAGCTAAAACGCCCAAGCATCACACCTCCTTACGGCATAGATCTGATGAGTTGGTGGATAGACTCAAAACAATAAAACTTAGGGCGCCTCTAACGATATGCATGCTTACATTTTAAGGCGCATTTTACTCATCATTCCCACTTTATTTGGGATCATGTTGCTGAACTTTATCATCATTCAGGCAGCACCTGGAGGACCAGTTGAGCGCATGTTGGCACAGTTGCAAGGATTAGATACATCTGCCGGCACTCAAATTGGTGGTACTCAAACCAGTGATACCGGCAGCATACAAGCGTCCACCAGCAGCTCTGACAATGCAGGTCAATACCGAGGAGCTAGAGGCTTACCTCCTGAATTTATTGATCACATTGAGCAATTATACGGCTTTGACCAGCCTGCTCATAAACGCTTTTTCATCATGTTAAAAAATTACCTATCTTTTGATTTTGGTGAAAGTTACTATCGTGACAGAACTGTCATCGATTTAATCATTGAAAAAATGCCAGTGTCAATTTCCTTAGGACTGTGGAGCACTCTACTGATCTACTTGATTTCAATTCCTTTAGGCATTCGTAAAGCCATACATCACGGCAGTTCTTTTGACGTTTGGACCAGTGTCACCATCATCATTGGCTATGCGATTCCTTCTTTTCTGTTTGCAGTCATATTAGTGGTTTTATTTGCTGGCGGTTCTTATTGGGATTGGTTCCCTCTGCGTGGTCTGACCTCTGACAACTTTGACCAACTCAGCTGGCCTGGTAAAATTCTAGACTATTTTTGGCACATTGCCTTACCCACTTTAGCCAATGTCATCGGTGGTTTTGCAACCTTAACCATGCTGACTAAAAACTCGTTTCTTGATGAAATCAACAAACAATATGTAATCACTGCTCGTGCCAAAGGTTTACGAGAAAAGCGCATTTTATACGGGCATATTTTTCGTAACGCCATGCTGATCATTATCGCTGGTTTTCCAGCAGCTTTTGTCACATTATTTTTTACTGGCTCTTTGTTAATAGAATTCATTTTTTCTCTAGACGGTCTAGGCTTATTAGGTTTTGAAGCCGTCATCAATCGCGATTATCCTGTAGTCTTTGCCACGTTATATATTTTTACCTTAATGGGACTGTTACTCAAACTGGTGGGAGATGTGGTCTATGTGATCATTGATCCTCGTATTGATTTTGAATCAAGGGAATTTTAAGGGCTTTAACTTGCAAACACTTTGGTCATTAAGCCCATTAAGGGCTAGACAATGGGCACAATTTAAAGCCAATCGCCGTGGCTATTGGTCTACATGGCTATTCTTAATTCTGTTTACCCTATCTTGTACAGCAGAGTTTCTTGCAAACGATAAGCCACTATGGGTATATTATCAATCTGACCATTATTTTCCTGTTTTTAAAATCTATCCTGAAACAGCGTTTGGTGGAGATTTTCAAACAGAAGCTGATTATCGTGACGAATATGTACAAGCACTCATACAGGATAAAGGCTGGATACTATGGCCCCCCATTCGTTACTATTACGACACAATTAATTATAGCTTAACAACACCAGCCCCCTCTCCACCCACGTTAGAAAATTGGTTAGGCACAGATGATCAAGGACGTGACGTCCTGGCCCGTATTATCTATGGTTTTCGTATTTCTGTGTTCTTTGGACTCTTACTGACGCTTGGCAGCAGTGTCATTGGTATCTTTATGGGAGCCATACAGGGTTATTACGGCGGGAAAATAGATTTAATTTTGCAGAGATTTTTAGAAATCTGGAACAGCTTACCCGTACTCTTTATGCTGATTATACTCTCCGCGTTTATCTCCCCCAACTTTTGGTGGCTACTGTGCATTATGTTGTTATTTAGCTGGACCAGCTTAGTTGATGTTGTTAGAGCGGAATTTTTACGAGGTCGCAATTTAGAATATGTCAGGGCAGCCAAAGCACTGGGTGTGCCCGATTTAACCATTATGTTTCGTCATATTTTGCCTAATGCAATGGTCGCAACTTTGACTTTTATGCCTTTTATTCTCAATGGCTCCATTGCCACTTTAACTTCCTTAGACTTTCTCGGATTTGGCCTACCACCAGGTTCTCCTTCTCTAGGTGAACTCTTATCCCAAGGCAAGGCTAATTTACATGCACCTTGGTTAGGATTATCGGCTTTTTTTAGCTTGGCCATTATGTTAAGTTTGTTAATTTTTATCGGTGAAGCCGTACGAGATGCTTTTGACCCTAGGTTGCTACAAACATAATGCTTGATACTATTAACCCACAGACTCTGCTGAGTGTTGAAGACCTCAGCGTTTCTTTCAAACAAGGCAACACTTGTTTTGAGGCCGTTAAGAACGTTTCATTTTCTATCGATCGAGGGGAAATTTTAAGTCTTGTCGGTGAGAGTGGCTCGGGTAAAAGCGTAACAGCTTTTTCAATTTTACAACTACTGCCCTACCCCAATGCCTTTCACCCCAGTGGCAGTATTCGTTTTTTTAAACAAGCAGAATCCATAGAGTTAGTGCAGGCCCATCCACAAACCTTACAAAAGGTCAGAGGCAATCACATCAGCATGATTTTTCAAGAACCAATGATGTCTCTAAATCCTTTACATACGATAGAGAAACAAATTAGTGAAGTATTGATGCTGCATCAAACCAATCTTGATACGACACAAGCCCGTGAGCAAACCATTGAACTATTAAATCAAGTCGGCATTCAGCAGGCTGACAAAAAATGCAAAGCCTACCCCAATGAGTTTTCAGGCGGTCAACGCCAACGTGTCATGATTGCCATGGCGTTGGCGAACAAACCCGAATTATTAATTGCAGATGAACCTACAACCGCTTTGGATGTGACCTTACAAGCACAAATTTTAGCTTTGTTGCACCAACTACAGCAAGAGCAAGGACTCAGTATTTTATTAATTTCCCATGATTTATCCTTGGTCAAGCGATTTTCGCATAAAGTGGCCGTGATGCACCAAGGCTCTTTGGTTGAGTACCAAGAGACACAAAAGTTATTCGCCCAACCCAAACACGCTTACACTCAAGCCTTATTAGAAGCCACACCTACAGGAGAGCCGATTACACAAACAAACTCTCAACCTTTATTTAAAGCCCAAGCCCTTAAAGTTTGGTTTCCGATTTTCAAAGGTATTTTTAAACGAATCCATGAATACGTCAAAGCGGTTGATGGCATCAGCTTTACCCTCAAAACACGTCATACCATTGGTATTGTTGGGGAAAGTGGTAGCGGAAAATCAACCTTAGCATTGGCTGCTTTACGTTTAATCGAATCAAAAGGCACTTTGTTATTTGAAGGCCGAGACCTTTCAAAGGTTAAAAAAAAGGAGCTACGTCATTTACGGCGGTGTTTACAAATCGTTTTCCAAGACCCTTTTGCCAGTTTAAACCCAAGACTGTCAGTTGGGAACATTATTGCTGAAGGTCTACAAGTACATGAAAAAAATTTAACGCTTGAGGTCGTTGACGAAAAAGTAAAAAAGGTTTTACAAGAAGTAGGCATTGATCCAAGCACACGTCATCGTTATCCACATGAATTCTCAGGCGGTCAACGACAACGCATCGCGATTGCACGAGCCTTGATTTTAAAACCAAAAATCATCGTGCTGGATGAACCAACCTCAGCTTTGGATCGTTCCGTACAAGCACAAGTGCTCAACCTATTAAAACAACTGCAAGATCGTTATGACTTATCCTATCTATTTATCAGTCATGATCTACAAGTAGTCAAATCAATCAGCCATGATGTAATTGTTATGTACCAAGGCAAAGTAGTTGAAGCAGGCTCTGCAGCAACTGTATTTTCTGAGCCACAGCACCCTTACACTCAGCAATTATTAGAAGCAGCAAGCTAATATTTTTGAGAGCTTAAATCGCATCAGGCCCTATAGAAATCATATTAACATCATACTCTTTTTTCATAAAGTCAACGCAGTCTTTTGGCCTCACCATATTATGACTTTGATTAAACTTAGGCAAACCTTGATTAAACTCAGGCAGATAAAGCTGTTTTAATTGAGGGAATACTTGAGCTATTCCTGCCAAAATATCTACAGAGAAAGCCTGGGAAGGTAAGTCACTCAAATATAACTGACTATGGCTTTGTGTTTGTAACGCGCGCAAACGTTGCCCGAAAATAATTTTTTGTGCACTAGTCAAGCCTGAGTTACCCTCTATCAATCTTAACAAACTTTTAAAGCCTTGCTGTTTTCTTTGACTAGCATTAATCGCACTACCTTCATCTTTTATAGAACATGCACTATTTCCTTGAGCTTGTATACTTGACGTACTATTTAAAAGGGAGTTGCTCTCTTGTCCTTTTTGCTCTGCCATGATTTGGAAATATTCTATAGATGGTGACAAGTCAAGCTCAGGGTCTAATGGACATTCAGGAGCTTCACTACCCTCCTGATCCTCCTGTATAACAATTTTTCCTAATTCAACAGGGATTGTTGAATTAGGAGCTTCAGTCGATTTTGACAGCATGGAGGTCGATACCCCTACTACAAACCTACCACTAAATGAAGAAGCTTTATCTACATCTGTAAACATCCGCTTCTCATTAATCCGCATCTCATTATTATTATCTACAACAGTTCTTTCACATCCTCTAGGCACAAACAATAATGGAAAAGGGTCTGAACTAGACCTTACATGTACGATCATTTAACTTAAAGTCTCTCTCAATTTAAATAAATTCGTTCTTATTTTTCTGTCCAAGCAAGTATGTTATGAAGCTCTTTTTATGCTCTCTTATTACTTCAGAACAAAAAAGCTTCAGCTCAATTGGGTATTTAGTTCCATTTTACCTACTTTGTAAACAATTTCGCTTAAAGTAAAGATTCCAATTTCGGCACAGCCTCAAATAAATCAGCCACCAAGCCATAATCTGCAATTTGAAAAATAGGCGCTTCTTCGTCTTTATTAATAGCTACAATCACTTTACTGTCCTTCATACCAGCTAAATGTTGAATGGCCCCAGAAATACCCACCGCAATGTACAGCTCAGGCGCAACAATTTTGCCCGTTTGTCCAACTTGCATATCATTAGGAACAAAGCCCGCATCAACAGCCGCACGGGAAGCACCAATGGCCGCTCCAAGTTTATCCGCAACCTTGTCTAAAATTTTAAAGTTTTCACCGTTTTGCATACCACGCCCACCCGAGATGACCACACGAGCCGCCGTTAGCTCTGGCCTATCTGACTCAGCTAATTCTTCACTCACAAAGCTCGAAAGCCCAGTCTCATGCACCTGATCCAAAGTTTCAACAGAAGCACTACCTCCTTCTGCAGCCACAGGATCAAAACCTGTTGATCTGACTGTAATCACTTTGATTTTATCCAGACTCTTTACCGTAGCAATCGCATTGCCTGCATAAATAGGGCGTTTAAATGTGTCAGGAGCCTCTACTGCAGAGATATCTGAAATTTGCTGAACATCTAACAAGGCAGCTACACGCGGCATAAAGTTTTTACCTGTTGTCGTAGCAGCCGCAAGAATATAAGCATATTGCTTGCCTAGCTCTGTTACCAACAAAGCTACGTTTTCTGCCAGTTGATGAGCATAAGCCACATTGTCAGCCAACAGTACCTTACTCACGCCTGCTATTTTGGCAGCCTCTTCAGCCACTGCACCGCAATTATGGCCAACCACCAACAACACAATATCACCTCCTATGGCTTGCGCTGCCGCAACGGTATTGAGTGTTGCTCCTTTTAAGCTACTGTTGTCATGTTCGCAATAAACTAAAATACTCATGAAATCACCTTATCATTATTTCTTAGCTTGTCTACTAATTCTTCAATACTGGCTACCTTAATACCACCTTGTCGCTTTGCAGGTGGTATTACACTTAAGAGTTCATATCTAGAAGAAATATCTACATCAAAATCCTTAGGACTTTTGCTCACTAAAGGCTTTTTCTTCGCTTTCATAATATTAGGCAATGAAGCATAACGCGGCTCATTTAAACGCAGGTCCGTCGTAATAATAACAGGCAGGTTCAGCTCTAAAGTCTGCAAGCCTCCATCAATTTCACGGGTGATTTTAGCTTTACCCTCTTCAATCAAAACCTCAGAGGCAAAAGTACCCTGGCTATAGCCTGTCAAAGCAGCCAACATCTGGCCTGTTTGGTTGTTGTCCCCATCAATAGACTGCTTGCCTAAAATGACAAGGTTTGGTTTTTCTTCATCAACCACAGCTTTGAGGAGCTTAGCTGCCGCTAAAGGCTGCACTTCCTGCTCAGTTTCAACCAAAATCGCTCGATCAGCTCCCAACGCCAAAGCGGTTCTTAGCTGCTCCTGACACACTTTAGGGCCGATTGAAACCACTACAATTTCAGTAGCAACCCCTTTTTCTTTAAGCCGTACCGCCTCTTCTACCGCGATTTCACAAAAAGGGTTCAAGGCCATTTTAACATTGCTCAAATCAACATCTGAGTGATCAGCTTTTACCCGAACTTTAACGTTGTAATCAATCACACGCTTAACAGCGACCAAAACTTTCATGCCAACCTCTTTTTGATCAATTTGATTCATTGAAACGGGGGGCTATCATGCCTCTTTCCGCAATGAAGGTCAAGCCCACACTGTAGACCTAAAAACTATAGCAGAGATATTATCAATCAGAGTCATGCATTTTTTAGAATACCAACGATTAAAGAATCAACTTTTCTAGTTGTATTATCAGGTAAGGCACAGGAAATCATCTGCCCATTTTGAGCGGATGCATGTTTGAGCACAGCGAGTTCAGAAGCGAACAATGGGTAGATGATTTCCTGTGCCGTACCTTACAAGCCCTAGCGCCTACTCTGAAAAAAACGCACCATTAAATCCGAACAAGACCCACTCAAAACACCTTGTTTTACCTGCAACTTTTTATGGTTGATAAAAGTCATATATTCAAGCTGCAATTGACTAACTACTGCCCCTGCTCTTGGTTCACACGCACCAAACACCAATCTTTGTATACGTGCATGTACCACAGCACCCAAACACATCAAGCAAGGCTCAACGGTAACATAGAGTTCACAATCAACTAAGCGATAATTATTCACAACTTTTGCAGCTTGGCGCAATGCCAACACTTCGGCATGGGCCGTTGGGTCGCAAGTAGCAATAGGTTGATTATAACTGCAAGCAATGACTCGATTGTGCTGTACAATGACAGCACCAACCGGTACCTCACCCACCTGAAAAGCCCGCTCTGCTTGCTTCAACGCCAGACGCATCCAGTGCTCATCGTCTATAGTTGAATCGATCATTACTCCCACTCAATCGTAGCCGGTGGTTTAGAGGAAATATCGTATGTCACGCGAGAAATTCCAGCTACTTCATTCATGATGCGAGTGCTGACTCGCTCTAAAAAATCGTACGGTAAATGTGCCCAACGAGCCGTCATAAAATCCACCGTTTCTACTGCACGCAGAGCCACTACATATTCATACTGTCTCGCATCGCCAACCACTCCCACTGATTTGACAGGCAAAAAAACCGCAAATGCTTGACTGACACGATCGTATAAACCTGCTTTACCCAATTCTTCTAAGTAAATAGCATCAGCTAAACGTAATATCTGTGCATAAGATTTTTCGACTTGCCCCAAAATACGTACGCCCAACCCAGGCCCAGGAAAAGGGTGTCTGAATATTAACGATTTCGGCAATCCTAAGGTCAAACCCAACTGCCGCACTTCATCTTTAAACAACTCTTTTAAAGGCTCCAATAATTTCAAACGCATACGCTCTGGTAAACCACCTACATTATGGTGTGACTTAATAACATGAGCCTTACCCGTACCAGCAGCAGCCGATTCTATGACATCAGGATAAATCGTTCCCTGCGCTAACCATTGCACCTCTTCTAATTGACTGGCTTGCTCTTCAAAAACTTCAATAAAGGTCTGACCAATGATTTTACGCTTCTCTTCTGGATCAGCAACGCCTTGCAATTTCGATAAAAATTGTTCTTGGGCATCGACACTGATTAAACGAATCCCCATGTGCTTGACAAACATTTCCCGCACTTGTTTAGCTTCACCTAAACGTAACAAACCGTTATCAACAAAGACACAAATCAATTGATCACCAATCGCTTGATGTAACAAAGCAGCCAATACTGAAGAGTCAACTCCACCCGACAAACCCAACAAAACAGCCTCTTGCCCTACTTCAGCACGCACCTTATCTATGGCATCCTTGATAATATTCTCTGGACGCCAAAGCTGATCACACCCACAAATTCCAAGCACAAAATTTTCTAGCAACAAACGACCTTGTTCAGTATGAGTGACTTCAGGATGAAATTGAACACCATAATAGTGACGTTCACTGTCTCCCATCGCAGCAAAGGGTGCATTATCTGTCTGCGCCAAGGCTCTAAATCCCGGCGGTAAAATTTCGACAGCATCCCCATGACTCATCCACACCGAAAACCCATCAAGCCCCTGTGCAAACCCTTGGAATAGAACTGATGTAGACTGAATGTTCAGCAGAGCATGGCCAAATTCTTTTTTATCAGATTGACCCACATGCCCTCCCAATTGTGCTGCCAATACCTGCATGCCATAACAAACGCCCAAGATGGGCACGCCCAACTCAAAAATCACAAAGGGAATACGAGGCGTGTGCTCCCCACATACGGTTTCAGGCCCCCCTGACAAAATCACACCCTTTGGCTTAAAGTCTCGTAAAACCTTAGGATCTCTATCAAAGGGCTGTAGCTCACAATATACACCGATCTCACGCACTCTCCTGGCAATTAACTGAGCGTATTGGGAGCCAAAATCTAAAATCAAAATACCTTGAGCATGAATGTCTTTTGTCATAGTTAGAAAATGGATACAAGCAAGATAAATAAGTTAACTAACAGGATAGTTTGGGGCTTCTTTGGTGATGACTACATCATGCACATGACTCTCTTTAATACCAGCTGCCGTCATCCGAATAAACTGTGTTTGTGAAGCCATGGTTGCAATATCTTTAGACCCGGTATACCCCATGCTTGCACGCAGACCACCCATCAATTGGTGTACAATAGCAGCAATGGGCCCCTTATAAGGCACACGTCCTTCAATGCCCTCAGGTACTAGCTTTTCTTCACTGACCACTCCTTGGAAGTAACGATCACTCGAACCTTCTGTTTGTGCCATCGCACCCAAAGAACCCATACCACGATAGGCTTTATAATAGCCCCCTTGAAACAGCTCAACTTCACCAGGCGCTTCTTCTGTTCCTGCTAGCAAGCTGCCTACCATGATGACATGTGCACCTGCAGCAACAGCTTTGGCAATATCACCAGAAAAACGAATACCACCATCAGCAATCACCGGCACCCCTGTACCCGCAAGTGCTTCACTGACCTCACTAATCGCTGAAATTTGAGGCACACCGATGCCAGCCACCATCCGTGTAGTACAAATAGACCCAGGCCCTATCCCAACCTTAACTCCATCAGTGCCAGCCGCTACTAAAGCTTTAGCGGCCTCTGCCGTGGCAATGTTGCCTGCTATCACCTGCATATGAGGATAGGTTTTCTTAATCCAAGCGACTTGTTCAATCACACCTTTTGAATGTCCATGAGCCGTATCAACCACCAACACATCCACACCTGCTTCAACTAAAGCCGCAGCACGCTTAACTCCATCAGAGCCTGTACCCACTGCAGCGCCTACACGTAAGCGGCCTTGGTCATCTTTACAAGCACTGGGATAGGCTTCTGCTTTGCTGATGTCTTGCATAGTGATCAAACCTTTAAGCTCAAACCTCTCATTGACCACCAACACTTTTTCAATACGATGTTTATGCAATAAACCCTTAATTTGCTCAGCACTGGCCCCTTCACAAACCGTCACCAACTTCTCCTTAGGCGTCATAATTTTAGCCACAGGAATATCAAGCCGCTCCTCAAAACGCACATCTCGACTGGTAACAATCCCAACCAGCTGTTTACCTTTAATAACGGGCACGCCCGAGATATTATTGGCCTTGGTAATCTCTAAAAGCTCCCCAACCACAGTCTCTTCAGTCACAGTGATCGGATCTTTTACGACACCGCTTTCATATTTCTTAACCTTACGAACTTCCAATGCCTGCTGTTCTACAGTAAGGTTTTTATGCAAAATACCAAGCCCTCCTTCTTGCGCCATAGCAATCGCCAACCGAAATTCAGTCACGGTATCCATAGCGGCTGAGACCAAAGGGATATTCAAGGTAAGGCCTTTAGTTAATTGGGTCTTAAGGTCTACTTCTACAGGCAATACTTCTGAGTAAGCTGGCACTAACAAGACATCATCAAAAGTCAACGCTTCTTTAGCAATACGAATCATAACAACCTAGCTTCTATAATAATTTAATTTAGAGAGCAATAAATAAAATTTTCATTTAAATGATTCTCATTGTATTCAATTTAAGGATTCAGGTAAACTCATCACCTAACTTGTTCTTGACACCCTAACTTCTGGATAAACATTAATCTGAAAACCAGTCTCTAACGATAACAATTTCGATATTATGATCGACTCATCACAACTGTCCTCCCAATCCAATTTTGACAACACCTCAACAGGAGAGTTTGTATTTTCTGTTGCAGAACTCAATCAACAAGTCAGAAATCTGCTTGAAGGCGAATTTCCAAGCATATTGGTCTGTGGTGAAATTTCAAACTTATCAAAACCCGCATCGGGCCACTGGTATTTTTCCCTTAAGGATGAACATGCTCAAATCAGAGCAGCCATGTTTCGTAACCGCAACCAGCTTTCAAGCTATAAACCAGAGAATGGCATGACAGTCATTGCCCGTGCAAAATTGAGCCTCTATGCACCACGCGGAGACTATCAACTGATTGTAGAAAACTTACAGGCCGCTGGTGAAGGAGCACTAAAACAAGCATTCGAACAATTAAAAACCAAGCTACAGCAAGCAGGATTATTTGAAGAAAAACGAAAAAAACAGCTGCCAACCTGGCCTCAAGCGATCGCAGTGGTGACTTCGGCAACAGGCGCTGCATTACGCGATATTTTACACGTACTGTCTCGTCGCTGCCCCTCACTGCATGTTTACATCTTTCCTACCGCGGTACAAGGCGAAGAAGCTGCTGCACAAATTGTCCGAGCTTTAACCCAAGCTGATCAACACTCACTCAGTGAAGTCATTATCTTAGCGCGAGGTGGAGGTTCTTTAGAAGATCTTTGGAGTTTTAACGAAGAAAGTGTGGCACAAGCTATTTGCAATTGTCAAACACCGATTGTCTGCGGGGTTGGGCATCAAACAGATTTTACAATTTCCGACTTTGTTGCAGACATCAGAGCACCGACTCCCTCAGCAGCCGCTGAAATCGTCAGCCCCGATCAAACCCAAATGCTAGCCGCAATCCAAGGATTTCAAAATCGACTGCTACAGCAAATACAGTGGATACTGCAAGAGCACCAACAAACACTCGCGCTGTTGTGTGCTAAATTAATTCACCCTCGACAAAAAATTGAAGACACACAACAAACGCTCGATCGCCTACAACTGCGGATGCAGCATGCTTATACTGAACTGATCACGCAAAAAAAACTCATATTAAAAACGATTTTGTCACAACTACTAACACACAACCCAGGACATCGTATCAATCAACTCAAACTACAATTAGATGCGCTGGGCAAAAGATTAACACGAATCGCTAAAGACACCTTATATAATCGGTATAGGCGACTAGAACACATACAAACACAACTACATTTAGTCAGCCCTTTGGCTACTTTAGGCAGAGGGTATTCATTGACATTTAACACGCAAAAAAAGATAATCAAATCGACCAGTGAGGTCAAAATAGGAGACACCATCACCACAATACTTAAAGAAGGCTCATTAACCTGTGAGATAAAAGAATCTCTTGACACGCTTTCCTAAATTTATTATTACCTTGTTAGTAAAAAAAACCATTTTTTCTCACCAAAAGGTCTTTGTGCATCATGACATCTCCTGTTTCGTCAACTAAAGCATTAACGCTACAACCACCCAAAGAAGTTACAAAACACACAGCAAGCTACTACTTAGATGCCCTGAACCTTTTGGTTAGCACACCTGAAAAACGCATCAGCAAAGCAGAAGCTGCAAAATCAACAATGGAATTCTCCTCCTCAGTTACTTGCAATTGGTGTTTTGATGATATAGAAGTTAGAATCCCCTACGGAGAACTAGATACATTCATTGTCACAGACAATCATTATGCCGCCCCCCAGACCAAAACAAATAATCGTGACAAGTGCAAAAGCACATCAGAATACTCAATTGATGAGTGGCAAGCCTTCATTAAAACGCAAATAAATATAACCCCAAAATCAGATAAAGAAGAAGAAAAAGCAAAAGTAAAAGCAAAAAAAACTACCGCGGAAAATTTCTTCTTAACACTCATAAACGATACAACACCGAAACAAATACCTATACTATTAGATATAATAGCCAGCCCTTGTCTATACAAATTAGAGTTAGAGTTCAGTCAAAAAATTGCTGATAGCATCACAATAAAAATACAGCAACTGATTAAAAAATTGGCAGTCTCAGACTGGGAGACTTTATCAACACTCTATCTGCTCATCAAAAATTCAGTCTCGGACCATTACAAACCGTGGATACACATTATTGACAAGCCGGTTTATGAAAAGCTCCGGGAACTCAACCCTAGCCAGACATTAAAAATACTCACAGAAAATAACAGCAGAATAAGAGATTTTTGGCTTATAAGACAAGGCATTACACCCTATCATTGTGGTAGCCCCACGTTACATGCAGGACATAACGCATGTGTTCTTACCTACTTACAAGAAACCCTGGAAAAACACAATAAAGAATCAAACTATACAATACAATGCCCTGAACATGCACAAACAGATGAACATAAATCGATCGCAGGAAACATAAAGCATGTGATCATAACAAATTATTTAGTCAACACTCTTCTCCTGCAACCAGTTGAAGAAACAAACGTTGTTATAAAAGTAAGACATTTGCAAATCGATCTTAAATATATAAAAACACCCAAAACTCAGAATAAGGATGAACTTCATATCATAAGAATCGAAAAAAATAAAAATGAATTCACATATCATTTTATGCTTTTTCAACAAGAAGGCTATTCATGTGTAATCCTTTCAAAAAGTCCGGCTTTTCACAAAAATAAAACTCAGCTGGACAATGCGGCTACAAAACGAGCCGCACACCTGTCAGAAAACACACTTATCCTCTTTAAGACAGTAACAGAGACCGGCCTCAAGTCACTTGATATCTATCTAAAACATGATAATAAGCAGCCTATTAATTTGGGAACCATTACATTTCCTGAAGGATCTTCCACTGAATTTCTCAAAAAAATAATCGATCCATGCAATCAAAATACACCAATTTGGAAGAGTTCTGAAATTGCACAACAAATCCTAACACTTCTAAAGTACCCTAAACAAGTAGAGACTTTAAAACCAGAAGAAGCTTTACCACTAAAAATCAAAGAAGCCCATTCAATTAAAGCAAAAGCAGTATTACTTTCTGCAAAAGGGCTACAAAACGAACTCAGGGAAAAACTGAGCACTCTAGTAGAAAAAACACCTAATGACGGCATTATTGACGAGACACAGGTACAAACACTGAACGATCTGATAAATGCTTCGTACTGGGAGAGAAACACGAGCAAACTCGAGGCACTTCTATACAAACATGCTCTCCCTGAATTTGTACGGCAATATATTCTCAACGAACTAAAAAAACTGAAGGAAAACAAACCAGTAACAAATACGAATCAAGTCCAACCCAAACCTATACAAATCATCGCATCTTTAAGATATCTTGCCAACTATCAACTTTCTTCCGAACACACTCAAATCAGCACAAATGAATCTGAAAAAATACAAAACCTTATTAAAACAGCGGACAAACAGGACGTGGTATATCTAGCAAGGATTTCTAGAAATTTTCATCTACCAGAGCATCTTCGGAACTTGGCAAACAAGCAACTTGAAACCCTGTGTAAAGACTTTACCTCTTTTGAAACCAATACAATAACTGGTCTACTAAAAGAACTTAACTGCCTCCAGTCGGATCTCAAAGCCCAATCCTCATATTTTCAACAACAACGTTCTTCACTTAAACATCACACCTTACAAATTCTTCACCAAAATCTGATTCAACACACAACCGAACAAACAGTCAACACTTTAGAGCAGTTAAACCATAGCGACAAACAGTCAAATCCGTTCGAACGAAATCAACAACTCAACAAAATTCTACCATTTGTGCTAACAAAAGAACTTCTTCCCAAACAGAACTCTCAAAAAACAGAAGAGTTATTTTTTGAATATTTCTCTCATTTGGAACTTCATGAAAAAATACAAGTGCACAGCGTATTAAAAAATATTTTTCTTTCACTAGGCACAGATTGTAATGAACTGATCGTAACAACAACTGCTCAAATAATACAACAAAGCATAGACCTCAACGACCCTGAAGTTCCCAAGGAACAACACCCTGCCTTAAAAAGTTATTTAACTGAGAACAGTTTAAAATCCATAACAATACTATCCAACATCATACATTATATCTATAAAAATATTTCAACTGTTAGAGATGAGCCCAAGCTGTTAATTCAGAATGATTTTTGTAAACAAGCGCTTATTGTTAGCCAAGAAGAGTCTTTATCATATAAAGAAGTTTCTTATTTTTGCAATATTTGTCTGAACACAGCATTAGTTATATCATCTAAAGATCAAATAGAAGAAGTTTTAATACCTTTAGTTACCAGAACGATAGACAAATTAATGAAGGAAGATCTTAAAATAACAAAAAGCGTAGACAACATTAAAAACTTTATAGATAAACTTAAGGGCCCAGATTCTCTTGTCTTGACTTATGCAATAGCCCAGATGATAAAAAATTACGAAGGCCTAAAGGAAAGACTAAAACAAGATAGAAATTCTATTATCAACATCCTAATTCCTATTATGGGCATTTTTAGAGAATTCGTAAAAAATTCAGAAAAAATCACATGTGGTGCATTATTATACATTTTACACACTAAAGAAATAGCGATTATGCAGGAAATTCAAAAAGAAATAACATCCCGCCTAAACAAGAAAAATCCAAATCGACCTAAATTCGACCCAGAAAAATACAAATCTTACCCCTCGAATTTCACCATCAATGCTATATTCCAAATACTAAAAACACCTGGCTTGGAAGAAAACAACATTCTTTATTACACCAAGCACCTATCTGGTTATTTTTATCACATATATAAACAAACCAATGGTAACATAATGGATCTCTTACTTTTAGGTATAACAGATTTTGTATTCGACTCAAATTGCCCTTACTCAGCGAGAGTTAAGCTTGCATCAGTTATTACGACAATCGTTAGTTTTTACACAGAAGAAAAATATTCTTTCACATCTGAAACATTGGAAGTCGTATTCAATGGACTCATTTCAATAATTCTTAAAATCAATGATGGTATAAGCCAAGACAAACCACAGGCTCAATACTTGAAAGACGAAATAATTAAGAGCTTTAGTGGCATTATTAAAAAAATCCGAGATGGTGGTACTGAACTTACGTATTTTCCTCATGGTGACATTGCTCAGGCAAAACTGGCTTCTTTACCAGTGCAAGACAAACGATATATTATAAGAGCGCTGACACAACGTTCCTAAACAAGATGCCTATCAATCAATTGATATTGAGAAGCAGCACTACGCTCATAACGTAAAGTTTGCAGTTCAGATTTAGCTGCCTCCCGAGCGTTTTCTGTTACTTCCAGTAACTGATCATTGAGTTTTTTAATTTCAAACAGTCGCTCTCGGCCTTTAGCCAAATCAGAAAAAGTCGCTGCCCTCTCTTCAAAAACTACCTCCAGCTCAGACATTAATATTTTTCTCTCTTCAGCCAAAGATAAATAAGCAGACCAATCGGCTTGCTCTGAACACTGCAACATGTTTTGAGATAACAAGATAATTTGCTCAAACAAAGACTCTGTATTCATAATATCAATCATAGCCCAAACAATTGACTTATGCCACTTGTGAGTCAATAGCTACCCAAGCAGAACGAATGCTTCTAATCAAATTTAATACTTCATCCAGCATAACTGTATCATTCTTAAGGTTCGCCTCAAATAGCTTATTTTCCATATAATCATAAAGTAAACTAAGATTTTGAGCGATCTCCTTCCCCTTTTCATGATCTAAATGCGCCCTTAAACCATCAATAATATTAATCGCCTTACTGATTAAAGTGCCCTTAACAGCTGCATCTCCACGCTCCATAGCACCTTTAGCACTGACAAGTCTCTCTATCACACCATCAAATAACATGGTTATTAACTTATGCGAGCTAGCCTCTGTAGCAGCCCCCATATTATGCATACCTTGATACATTTGTGCAGCTTTACTAGAACTTGTCATAATAACCTCTAACCTTAATTGAACTTAGGTAGCTAAACTATTGATTTTGGCTTAAATACTTGGTTGCATCTATTTTAAGACATATCGTCCAAATGGCTTTTTTCTTTACCCTAACTCAATAATCTAAATAAACTCAATTGCGAAATCCTAACAAAGCTGGCTTGCGCAGCCTCGACAATAAAACTCTCCAAATTCAAATTAGTCAGTGCTTCAGCATAGTCTAAATCTCGCAAATCGGATAAAAAAGTTTTGAGTTCAATGATAATACCTTCATTAGAGTCTTCCACTTCTCTTAAAGTATTTAAGCGAGCGCCAATCTCAGCCCGTGAGCGAATCACATTTTCCTGCGCATTATCAATATCCACTAAAAAAATATCGACAGCTTCTAAAAAACGATTACGAGAGACCTCCTCTATGTTAGGCTCCTGCATTACAATCCCACCGTTACCAGACTCAACAGTAGAACTAACACTATAACCAGGTGTTAAACTAATACTCACACGAGAAGCTACTGAACTCGAATCTCCAAGCCCCTCCAATAAAGTCACTGGGTCCCCCAAGCTCCCTTGATACTGTACTGTAGCGCGACTTTCCTCAGCCACAAGCGCATAGTTTGCACCATTGGATATAATAGAAACATTAGAACCATCCGTTTGATTGGTAGCCAAAGTTCCAGTACTGGGGGTTACCGTTAATTGTGCGTTATTAGCCCCACCGTCTTGAAAACCGTTAATTTGCACATTAGCATTGCCGTTGGTATCCCCCAAATAACGCAAGGTAATTGGACTACCCGCACCACCTGACTGAACTAGGCTAAACGACGCTGCAACACCTTGCGCTGTAATATCGGCCTGGACTTGAGTTAAAAATTCATCCACAGTTCCAGTCGCAACCGCATAATTAACATTCACAGTTTCACCCGCCGAACCTACTAAGGTAAATTGTACGGTGTCACCTGCATTAAAGCCCCCTAACACATCCAAATCAACCCTGGGAATATCCACTACCGCAAAATCTTCTACCGAAATATCGTTACCGGCCGTATCGGTAAAAGTAAAGGTACCGTTACCGTTATTGACATGAGATAAGCTGGGTAAAGCAGCCAAGGCAGCGGTTAAAGCCGTATCAATATTAGTGTAAGTGGCTCCAGCCGTACTGCCTGCAACGGCATTAACTATAGCCCCATTCAATGAAAAACTAATAGTTTCTCCTTCAAGCAAGGTAGAATTTCGAAAATCCAAGGTTGACTGTGTCGGATTGGCAACAGCGGTTACACCTACTAATGCAGACAACTGCGTCGCAATGTTTGCCCCTGTTTCATTCGCATTAATCGAAAGCGTTTGCACTGAATTATTAGGTCCACGTACAGAAACCGCTTGCGCAGCTACGTAGTTCCCAGCTGTATTAACATTCGGTTTACCCGGACTGGCACGCCCTATCACTTCCGTTTGTGTCGGCAAGGTTACATCATTGGCTGATGTGGTCTCTAAAATTCTAGCAAAACGATCGACCATATTTAAAATGCTTTGATTCCCTGTTGACTCGACAATAAACGTATCACCAAATTGAGGCTCTCCTGTAATAAAAAACTCAACTCCATGAAACTCAATACGCCCACCTTCTTCATAGGGAACATTGACTAAAAAACCAGGCGGTTGCGTGCCCATAACAGGCGCACCATCGCTTAATTGAGTAACACTGTATGTCATACGATTTTGATTGATCTGTGGATCATTAAAAGTAATCACAAAATTTTCAGGAAAAACAAGATCAAACTTATTAGGATCTACAACAGTGCCAGCAGAAATACTAGAACCCGGCGTACTTGAGTTATTCACACTGGCTTTAGCAATAACAGTATTGCTACTGCTGCGAACATCAACAAATAAATTTTTACCCGAATCTCCTATTTGTACCCGACTGCTTGAAGACACCTGCAATGCATTTTCACCTTCATCTCCTAAGAAATCAAAACCACCGCTGGTTCGCTCAACAAAAGGTGGCTGATCAGTTTGAAAGCCTCCATACAAATATCCACCTAAACCGTCTCGGGTGTTCATTAAGTCTTGCAGGTTTCCCATAACAATACGCATTTCACTGGCAATTAAACGTCTATTATCGTCACTGACGGCACCACTGTTGGCCTGAATCGCTAACTCTCGTAAACGCTGCAAGGCTTGATCGATACTGTTTAGAACATTATCTGAGATCTCATTACGACCTTCAGCCACCACCACATTCGACTGATACTGATCTGTTATTGAAATACGCTCTTGAATTTGGACAACTTTTGCATTGGCAACAGGATCATCTGAAGGCGTTAAAATTCTAACGCCACGAGCAATTTTTTGTTGAGTTTCACTCAATTGATCCGAACCATTTTGAATATTCGTAATCGCAGATTTAAAAAACTGTTCAGTAGAGATTCTCATGATGATTAACTAGCAGCAGTGAGTAAAGTATCAAATAAGCCACGAGCAACACTGATCAACTGTGCAGCCGCATTATAGGCCAGTTCAAATTCGATCAAGCGTGCAGCCTCTTCATCTAAATTAACACCTGAAACTTCGGATCTTTCTTGCTGAGCTCTAGCAAACAATACCTCTGCCGCTTCCATATTCACGCTACTTTCTTGCGTTTGAGTGCCTACCACATTGACTAAAGAAGAATAGGTATCTTGTAAAGAAGAATTTCCACCAACCAGTAAGTTAGACAGCTGCAAGTCAGCCAAAGCCAAAGCATTACGATTGTCAGCAAAACCATCTGTATTGTATTCCAACACAAACTCATCACCATCAACAGGGTTTCCTGATAAATGCACTTGATAACCTCTAAAAGTCGGTGTGTGAGTAGGTAAAATTGACAATAATCCACCTACTCCTTGTATCGTCACACCTTCACTTAAAACCATCGATACACGACCACCCACCGTCGCTTCCGGTAAAGCATCAGCCCCAGTGACCGTAATTTGAGTACCACTAGGACCTGCAATATCAATACTGTCTCCTACAGCCCCCCCACCGACCTGAAATTGGAAGTCAACGCCTTGTGTGGAACGAACAATCAACTCTGATCCATTACTGCTGGCTGAAATACCTTGCTGAGTTAAAACAGCGTTATTATTAATACTGTCTGCTAAGGTATTGGGCTCAGTGCCTGCCAATAACTGCCCATTAAAAGATAAATTCATAGGACTGCTACTGCGAATATTAGAAATACGGGCATAGGTCGAAGCAGTAGCAGAGACTCCAGTTAAAGCATCAAGTGCTTGTGCGCTCGTCACGGCCGTATCATTGGCTAATGTCGTAATCGATTGTGAAGAAATTTGCCCTGTGACAGAGTCAACGGTTGTTACTGTCAGTGTTTCTGCAGGATAACTGTTTGTTCCACTAGTATTAACAGGAATACCAATGGCTGTGCCATCTGTAATTACTGCATTTTCATCTTCATTTTCTGAAAAAACAGCGTTTTCAATACCGGGAACAAAAGTTTGATTATTCATAGGGGGCACCAATTCTACCGGATTGGCCGGATTAGAATAATCCAATACCTCATAACTGGTAGAGCTAGTAAAACGGATCAAAACAGGAGGGCTCAAAGCGTTATTGGCACCATCAAAAGCAGCCGTACTGGTATCAAGCACAACACCTTGCGAAACAACACCTGTCCCTCGATTACCCACACTGGCAATAGTACGCACCGGTTGCGCCAAGGCAACATCACGCACACTACTCACTTGCATTTGCAATTCCCTGGCTCCACTGCGCGTAGGTTGCAAGGTGAAACGATCTCCAGCCTGAAATGAACCACTGACCAAACGCATCGTGAGGCCATCAAACTCCACTGTAGAAGGAAAGACACCACTAAAAGTACTCTGAGCAACCACTTGCCCATCATTTTGTCTGGTGACAACATATTGATTCAAGTTGCTAGTAGAAAACTCTAAAGTATAATCACTAAATTGTAGGTTTTCGAGCTCTTCAATCTCAACCTCGATGACTCGATCAGCAGGGGCTGCATTATTGATGTCAGCAGTAAAACGATTGCGCATACGTGCCGTGCTGTTAACATCAACAAAAAAATCGGCTCCAAGCTGATTATCCAGATCCATGCCTCTTCGATGCTGTTCATTGACTGAAGCATTAAGGCCAATGGCAACTAAACCCAGTTGATTATAAGTTGCATCGAGTATATTTTCCCGAAAGTTAAGCAAGCCACCGAGCTGACCACCTACAATGGAATTGGTAATATCTAAATTTGCACTGCCCTCACGGAACATAATACCATAGCGCGTGGGATCATTCGGTTTCGGTTCAGCGGTGACAGCAAAAGCTCGACTGCCTATGACCATACCTTGACCCGTACCAAAAAAAACACTGACAGAACCATCACTGGCTTCAACGGTGTTCACCGAAACCAATTCAGACATTCGTAGAATTAATTCATCACGCTTGTCTAACAAATCATTCGGTGCTGAAGCCTGTCCTTGAGAACCAGCAACAGCAATACGCTCATTTAATTCAGCGACCCCCAAAGCTAAAGAACTCAGCTCTGTGGTAATGGTTTCAAGTTGAGTATTAATAGCTGTGTTTTGGTCATCTAAACGATCTTGTACTGCTGCAAAGCGACCGATCAACAAGCCTGACTCACTGAGTAACATTTGCCTAGTTGCAGTCGAAGAAGGATTATCGGCAGCATCTTGCATAGCGGCAAAAAAGCGTTCTAAACTAGGAGCCAGTGACGTTGTTTCATCTCCTAACAGGTTATCAAGCTGCTCAGCGTTTTCAACAATAATCTCATATTGCTTAAAACCTGAAGCAGTCACTCGTAACTCATTGGTCAGAAAGGTATCATGAATGCGACGCACCCCAGCCATTTGCACACCGCTACCGAGAAACCCCACCGCTGCTCTTTGTGGAATGGGAGTTTCCTGTATAGTCTCTTGACGACTATAACCCGCTGTATTAGCATTAGAAATATTATGTCCTGTGGTGACCAATGATGCTTTATTCGCATTCAGAGCAGAAACACCCAGCTCAAACAAATCGGCCATAATAGTAACATTCCATTCAATATCACAATTAAAAATTTTCTTTTACATTACAATTGCATATTTAATACCAATTTTTTTGATTAAAATACTTATGTCACGATAATGTTTAGGAACGAGCACCACAAACCCGTGTTAAACACCAAAAGCAATCAGCTCATCTAAATTATTACCTAGTTTATGTTCAGGCATAACCTGCGCAAACTCACCAACCCTACCCAGAAGAGCCAAATAATTTAACACACACATATCCGCTAAAGCATCTACATTATCTGACACAGCATTTGCACTGCGCTCTAAAGAACCATTATTTTTGAAATAACCAATTTGAGAGCTGCGCACCATCGGTGCACCATTGGGATTATACACCAACATAATAGATCCACCGGTTGATGAATTATCACCACGCCAACCCAACTTACCTCGTCCCTCAACACTGTCATCAATCGATTCATTCCGACTGTCTAAGCTACCATCACTGCAAATATACAACATACAAGGGACATTTTTTCGTGCTGCAAATTCCAAAGCTGCACCAATGCAAACACCGGCTTGCTCATCTCGAACTTCACCCGTCGATCGAGTACCATTGTGATAATCATACCCACCAAACTCTACCGTACCACAGGTAGCATACCCATCCATCACTAATTTCATGACACTGGCTGTCCGCCTAACTTTACCGTCATTCATCTCCTGTGCATCAAACGGATTATCTGCATCCGATAAAATATCCAAAGCCATAGGGTCACTGAATTTACTTTGCGTATCACTGGCCTGAAGATAACCACACGCGACTATATCCTTATAAAGCTGATCTTCTACTACTCTATCTAATTTCAACTGACTCAGCCTTTCCGTCGCCTGCATCACCGCATTGACATTGCTGCCAAACAACTCACCCATCTTACCTGCATCCACCAAGCCTGTAGCATCTCTAGGCCTTGATACCTTGACCGGCCTATTGGATAAATCAATTTGGTGATCCGGACTTCTTGAACGCCCACCAGAGACACTGTCACGATTTCCAATAGCTGCAACCAACTGGCCAGACCCACCAGCAGAGACAATACCATACATAGGGTTGTGTGGATTATTACCGGTATCATTATTCGAGCGAGCACACACCACAGTACCAGTCGTATTGGCTAAGGTAACCGCTGAAGCTTTTTGTGTAATCCCTCGAAAAAACGCACTGTCCGGATGAAAATGCAAATCTCCAATCGCTACGGTACCGGTTTTATCCGGTGTCATATCTCCCGGTAATCCTAACATGGCATAAGCTGAAGGTGGCAAAAAATCCAACTGACCTTGCGCTCCCCCGACCATGACATTAGAACCACACATATTCGCACCACCGGCCAAATCAAAACATAAAAAAGGTAAAGCATTCGGATTCACAGAAACACCCAAATTACATTCAGCAGCAAATCCAGTGCTTGCTCCAAGTAACATACTGCTTACCGTCGGTGCACAAACATAGCCTAAACCCGCCAATAAACCTTGGCCCAAAAAGTCACGCCTAGAACGAGGCTTGGCATGATGTTCATGCAATAAAGGCGCATGCTTGAGTGCTTCTGAAGTGCTCATTTTTGAAGTGCTACGTCGTCTTATCATGATCACTCTCCTAAAATTAATGAAGTAAAGTAGCTGCACTGCTTAAGGACGCTTGACAAGCTGCCTTAACCGCATTACGTGTATCTTGACCACTACAGTTATTACCTACACATTCATTCACAAAGATATTTAACAGATTTTCCAATTCTGTGCGTGCTGAGCTCGCAAGTGGTTGACCCTCAAGATCTACCCCAAACATTTTGTCGTATAAAAGGCTGGCAATCTCCGCTCGACCCACGCTATCTAAAGCCTGCTCAGGACTAAGATTCAAATTAACACCACTGAAAAAATCATCACGCAATGCAGCACTCTCTAGTAATTGATCACAATATTCTAAGGCTAACTTCGCAATCACCGTTTGCACCGCACCATTAAAACCAGACGGATCAACACTACTGGGCAAACTTTGCTTTAGCTCAGTATAACTCTGCTCAATATTAGGGGTATCAGTAGCCACTCCCGTAATGACAGCAAAACTGGTATTGATTTTATCAAACGTTTTAATGCCTACTTTAGCTCCAATAATGGCTTCATCAACAATGGGAGAGCTTTCTATAACTTGTGGTATCGACACATTCACTTGCCCAGCAATCACTTCAAAGGCCAAAGTCAGCCTATCCAACTCAGCACCCTGATCAATCGTGATAATAGCAGCTAAGGGTGAGATCAACTGCTCAGATTCAGATACAAGCGCAGATACATTAACAAACGTTTGACCAGCTACGGGTATGACACCATTCACAGCTATACGCATGCCTTGAAGATCGAAGGAACCTTGCCCGGTATAAATCACAGTGGGTTTAGACAATTTATAGCTGTAATCATCTAGAGCAATGGCCTCTAAGCGAATATGCGTGCCAGGCTCACCGGTTAATCCAGCAATATCAAATTTCAACACTTTCACTTGACTCGCCAAACCTGCTTGCTGATTTTGTTGTATCTCTGCTATGGATAAAGCTCGATTATACACAGCAACTAACTTCATCGTACCTTGCCAGGCCCTATTACGAGTAATTTCGTTACCCAACGCAAATTGATACATGTTAGACCACTCTAAAGCATCAATTAATTCTCTATTACTCTCTTGACTGACCAATTCACCGTTAATATAAATTTTACGACCGCTATTGGCATCAAAAGTCGCTACAACATGCTGTAATTCATCTACCACTAACGACGCATCAGCCACTGTTCTGATTGCCGGCATACCATTATTTGAAATACCCGCTGCTGCCGTACGATTACGTAACACTAAGTTTGTGCCGACTTGTCCCAATGTCATGTTACGGCTAGCCGTATCCATCGAATAAGTGATGATGCGAGCAGGACCTGAAGCTTGTTCATTTTTTGGTACGATCCAAGCTTCAAAAGTATAAGCGTTAGTCGCAGTGATCGCTTCAAACAATTTCATACTGGCTTCAGTACTGGCAACAGCAATACCTTCATTAAACTCTAAACCTTGACCTTCAGACCATTGCACATCATTTAATGTCAAATCCAAAGCAGGTACTGCTCCAGAGCTGTCTGTAGCTGTATTCCCATTACCTTCTTTAAAGTCATAAAACGCTAAAATACCGTTACTGACTCTCAGGTTTGCCATCTGCTCCTCTTGTGCCGAAAAGCGAACACTGGCGCTGGCCAAAGCTAAAGGATTAAACTCAGGCTCTGGGGCATTCTCACCTTCCAATGCGGCCCAAGCCTCTATGTTGGCTAACATCACAACTGCATCAGCATCACAATCGTTTGGACAATTGTGTTGATCCACTTTTAAACGCAAATACAGTCTGGATTTATCCGGTTGTGCCAAATTGACTTTTTGAAAATTCAGTAAACTTTGTGAAGCGACCGTTGCATCAGCAGAAGCAAAAGCAGGCGTCCCAGGCCCTTGCTCAGTATGACAGGCCTTACATTTGGCTTCCCCTAGCAAATAGGGATACAGGCTTTGCTCAAAAGCTGTCAAATTCGCCGCTTCTGGCTGAGGAAGCACCGTTGGATCACCTGTCACTGGATCTATAGGTCCAACCACTTCAGTTTCTTCACTGTTAGCAGATCCTACCGCCTCTACAGCATCGGATAAAGCACGCCAACGTTCAATCGAGGCCAAAATTTTAGCTGCATCGGCATCACAATCAGACCAACAGTTATGTTGATCATCCTTAACTCTACGATAAATGCGAGAGGCATCTGGTTTCATCAAATCAACTACGCTAGACACTGCATCAAAGGCTGTCGATACATTCTCAGCAGCAAATGCGGGTGATCCTGGGCCCATACTCGAATGGCACAGTACACAGTTTGCCTCCCCTATAACCAATGGGTGTAAGGTTTGGGAAAAAGCATCTATATTTGCAATTACGGTAACTGTTCTAGTCGTACTGGTATCATTACTTTGCTCCTGTGCTTGGTCTCCCATGCGGAATTGATTTGAACTTGAAGAGCCAAAACCACAGCTGCTCAAACCCAGCACGAACATCATCATTAACCAGAACTTTCCAATCATAAAACCCTTTTGTATTGATACTGTGTTCATCGACAATACTACCTCATCTATACCTTAATTAAATGGATCACTCTGCAAGACAGTACACACTGGTTTCAGCAAACACTTGCTTCATACTGTAATTACTTTGCTCAAATACATCCGCAATCCGCGCTGCTTCCATTTGATCTGCAGCCGATGTAGGTTTACGAAAACACACTTCTTCAAAAACTTTTTCTACTTGGCAAGCTGAAAAGGCCCGACTTGAACTCAACTCCAAACTCAAACTTTTAGCACCATTGCCTTGCCCCAACGAGGCAGCAGACCAACCCAGTACAGAGTTTTTACCTTCGCGCCAGTAATTGATCCAACGATCATCGGTCGTCACATAACCTTCAGGAAAAACCGAGGCATTAATAAGATATTTTCCTTGTACTCTACCCGATGTAAAAGTCATACGTTCCAATTCATCATCCCACTCATAGTAAGCAAACGCACCGGCTAACGCATCCATACCAGCGTGGCAACCAATACATTGATTGAGAAAAACAGCACTGTCACCCCCAGGTTGACGTGTAACATCTTGGCGAATAAAGTCTGGAGCAACAGAAATATCGTGCAGGTCTTCTAAATCATGACATAAAAAATTCATCAAAGTATATCTGAGCATAGCCCGATTTGTACCTGCAGAAAAATAAGCCTCAGCCGCTGCACGCGTTGTGACAAAACCAGCGGTATCAACGGGCATCAATTGGCTGCCTGGCAACTCACTTTGTGCTGTGGGCACCAACATAGCTGGGTCACACAAATCAATCGTGTTACTTTCTAAATCCAAATAGTGCGCATTATCCGTTTGTGTATAAGCAATGTCTGTTGCCGCAGAAGAACCGATATAAACTAAATCAGCCGTTAATACAGTATTAAAAGGCACATCATCTCGAATCATCCCTATAATCGTTGCAGCTCCATCATTTAAAGGTACGAAAGAAGAACCCTCTTGATTCGTCAACTTAGCCGCATGATTTTTTAGCACAACATTACAAAAAGCTGGATGCTCCATTGCTAACAAAGCTGAATCAATCTTATTGTTTTGCTCAATCAGCGTGCTCATTTGTTCAAGGATAGGCTCAGTCGGTGGAGTCCCTGTCAAACGATTATGTAACGTGTACGCTTGATCTCGCGTGTTGGCTAAAGACGCATCCGTAAAGCCAATGGATACGCTGAACAGCCCCATCAATAACGCTTTAACCGTAATAGATTGATCCCGATCTGTCATATCATAGCCTCCCAGACACAATCAGCAGATAGTTTCAGTGCTTAGTATTGTCATCTAACTTGATCAATTAATAAGTTTAAATTTTGTAGGTTCCCTGTATATACACAAAGAACTTGTACTAAGGCAGATTAAAAAGTTGATATAACAGTCTTATTTTTAAAATAAAATGACTTATTTTGTTGGCTCATCCCTAATGCATTATGACGCATTTTGTCAATTTTCCCTTAACATTCAAGTTTATGATCCTACTCATAACAGCATTGGCTTTAAGCAAATATTGGATCACACGTTTCCACCCAAGGTGACCAAAAATGCTCTTTAATAGAGAACGCTTTTGTTTGCACAATTGAACACTGTACTTGCATAATCCAACATTAGCACAATGCAACTTATCATAAAATAACAAAGTGAATTGAAAACGTGTTAGATTTCACATTTTAGTAAAACCAAAAAAATCGTAATAGTCATGAGGCACAATGCCTCATGACTAACAGTTGACACTCAGCTTTTGTCATTATCAATGCAACCAATATGTTAAAGGCCACATCATCCACTGAATAAATGAAAAGTCAAAATTTTTCTGATCAACACTGGCTGAGACTGACTCACATTTTTGCTGGGCTTTTTCAGACAAAGCTTGCTTGAGATGCTGCATGGCTTCATTGTTTTGCATACTATCTGGATTGGCAGAATAATAGAGTAAATTTGTTTTAGTCAAACCTACTTCATTTCTAGTAGCCGACCACCACTCTAATAGCGGTTTAGCCTCCAACTGCCCATTTCGTACCGCTTGTAACAGCCTGCCTGCATCCTCTGAAGGAAAATACATCAAAGTAATCATTTCTTTCATTTTTTCATCACGGCTCAATAATAAATTACTGGACTCTCTTGTTTCACTTAAAACAGCACGACTCACCTCGGAGTGCTGTTGCCTTAAAGACTGTAGTGCTTCATACAAATTTGCACTCTTAGGCAAAATGTAATTTAACAAATAACCAGAACGCGCAACAGCAAAATATCTGACTTTTTCTCTAAAAGCATTAATAACAGTTTGATTAATTTGGCAACCTTGAATATTATAAATTGCAGAAGCCCTTGAGGCAGCCGTACCCCCTCCATTTTCATATTCTGGACTTAAGCTCATAACTTTCCCGTTTTCTTGAATTTCTCTTTGAGCACTCTCAGAACAAGTCAAATTGGCTGGAGAAAAAACCATTTCACAGCTTGAATCTTCCAACTCTTGAACCGTAACTGCACCTGGAAATTGACTCTTTTGCGTTTCATCATCACTAACCACCCATGTTCCATGACCACAACTGAGCTGTATATCTACTTTTTGTCGCCACAACAGTTGTGTAAATTGATTTCTATCCAGCTGATAAACACCATCTTTCATTTCAACTGCAGGTCTAAGCTGTGGCAGCAGTTTTTCTAAAGAACTATCTAAGCCGATTCTAGGCAAGGTAATTTGACCTTCTGAATCAAAGCTATAAATTTTCAGCATCGATTTTAATTCAATTCGATCTTTTTCACTTAAGTTTTCATCTCCATCAACAGCTTTTATATAAGCTGACCAAGGCATAAATTTTTCATTCATAGACAAGATAATCTTTTTAAACCCTTCAGGATTACTCAGAATACTGTTTTCATCAAAAAATACAGCACTACGCCCATCATAAGCTAAATTCGGAATGACTTGTGCTTCAAGATCTGCAAACAAACTTAAGGTTGAACCACCAACATCACCATCAGGACCTCCTATCATATTCACTTTCATCACTCTATCTTCTTCTTTACACTTATTAACCATTGCAAGAATATGGCCAAAGTTACTGTAAAAAGCCCCTTCTGAGGTAATTCCAAGACGACGTTTTTTTTCAAAATCATAGTAGGCATGCGGAATATCAGCAGCACCTCCAGACATATGCAATCCGTGTTTCCTGCCCCCTATTTCTGCACCTCTATTAGCTTCAGAAATTGCTTTTTTACTGCCTGTTTTAACATCAGGCCCCCAAAAAGACAAACCATCAAAGCCATTTAAAGACACAACCGGAGCATAGAGTTTCTCCATAGTTGAATTTTTAGGATTGATTTCAAAAGTATCAAAAGTTTGACTATAGCAAGTAGCTGCATCCCGCAAAACATACGGTATTTGATGATCATCAACATAAATACTAAAGGTTCTCTTAGCCCCGTCATAGGGCAACATCCAAAGCCCATGCTTATCTTGCTGTGCTTTTGCCAAACGTACAACTTCGTTTAACTGGCTTAAATTCTGAACCAAACGTGTACCACCACTGGCAATTTTACCCAAACGAAACTCTACCATCGTTGTTTTATTTGACAAACTGATTAAGGTTCTATAACTACCATCTTGAGGCTCATAATAACATAACACACCACTGTCATGTTTTGGATTCGGATGACATAAATTTGTACGAACCATTTTCATACACACAATGTCAGTAATTTCATTCATAACACTTTTATAGGGCATTGGCGTTTGTTTTAAAAAGCCTTGCGCTCGTTTAATTGCCTGTTGCTGAACTTTCTCATTGAAAAAAGGTTTAACAGGCTTTAATTGATGCTCGCCCGTTGAAATTGAATGATCGTCCGGCTGAAAACGAGCCACCATCACATTCAGCAATAACTTCATCAATTGTTGCACTTTTGGATTTTCACCAATCGTTTGCATCAATTTCTGGTGCACCCCTTCCAAATTTTGTTCACTTTGAATCTCATCCCCCACCAACTCTTGATGCATTCCATTTTGTGGATGCAGCAGAATAAAGCTCGTAAAATCCACTAAGGCTTGAATTTGGTGCAAATGCATGGTCGTGACCCCTGAGTTTTGTCGTGCAAAGTTGATCAAAGGTGTACTACGCACTTTACCTTCAAAAACTGCTTGGTCAATATCAATGCTGTTGAATGAAGCATTGTTTGCATCAAAGCCAAACGGTAAAAAAGGAAACACTGCTTTAGTCGCTGTTATTCTAGTCAACGACACACCACCTGGTGCGCGCAAAGAAAAAATACCACTCCCACTTTTTGATTTTTCAATTCCGTTTTTTTCTGCAATCATAGCAAAACTTGCCAAACACTTTGGTGCTATTTGAAATATTCGTGTTTGCCGCAACAACGTTTGTAGACCAATTCCAACCGCCATACGCTTTCTCCTAAAATTTAATCTCTTGTAAAAAATTCAAAACAGCACAGACCAAAACAGCAAACTCCATGCCACAAAAAATAATTCAAAAATTATAAAAAGCGATTCAAACCCTTTTTTACAAAAACACAGCAAAAAGAAAACGGATTACTCCATAAAAGTGCCTGTCAGTGAATTATAATTTGATAACTTAACAAAATAGATTTAAAGTGCGGGCATTAAAAAATTAATGTTAAAATAAATAGTTAAGGAATGGACACGAAATAACTTTAACAATTGGAGCGAATGCCTGCCTGAGCGAAGCGAGTTCAGCAGCGGAAAATGTTAAAGTTATTTCGTGCATTCCTAAGAATGGCGGGTTTACTTAAAGATCATGACAGTTACAAAAAGCAACAATCCAAACCTTTGTATAGATCACTCCAATCATTCCCGTAAGCAGAAAGGTTTTAGCCTCATCGAATTGATGATAGCAATAGGTGTACTCTCCATTTTAGCTGCTCTAGGCTACTCTAGCTATGACAAAAGCGTGCAAAAATCCAATAGACGAGCAGCACAAGCAGATATGCAAAACTTGGCACAATCATTAGAGCGAGGTTTCATTTTAGCTGATGCCTACAGTGATTTATTATCTGAAAATAAATTCACTGTAAATAAAAATGTTCAAGAACGTTACGCTTTTAGTATGATAACTGATGGCACTTCTTATACCATCACAGCAAGTCCCAAAGGTAAACAAGGTGGTGATCCCTGTGGGACATTGACACTCAATGAGAGAGGTGCGACAACGCCTACACAAGGCTCTTGCTGGGAATAAAGTTAACCAAACTGTATCAGTTCCAGCAAGCAACTATAATTAAACATCACAACTAAATAACTTTAGTATACCATGATGCCCGTTATGCTCTGCCATTTGACGCGGAGTAATGCCTTGAGGTCCAGCTGCATCGAGCTTAGCTCCATTCTCTATCATAAGCTCGACAGTCTGCAAACAGTTTTTTTGAACAGCCTTAAAAAATGGTGAAAAACCTTTAATCACAGGTTCATTAACATCAATATTTCCCCTCCCCAACAAAAGTCTCACTATCTCTACCTTATCACCACGTGCAGCCATATAAAGAGGAGTAAAACCATCAGGGCCTTGATCATTATTATGGGCTCCATGCTCTAGTAAAAGCTGGACCATATTTTTTTTATCATTCTGAACAGCTATATAAAGAGGTGAAGCATTATCAGTCGTTCTACCCTGATTAACATCTGCTGTTGCATCAATTAAAATCTTTACAACTTCTATATGATCATTCTGAACAGCGACAAACAGAGAAGTGACACCATTCTCATTACTTGCATCGACACATGCACCAGCATCAATTAAAAGTTTTACAGCTTCCGTATGACCTCTCATAGACGCCATGAAAAGCGGAAAGTTACTATCCGATCTATTTTCCATTCCACTAGGATTCACTCCAATATCAAGCAAACGTTTCATCATTGCAACTTCATTACTTTCGACAAGTAACAAAAGCGCCAAAGCACTATCCTCAATTTCATTTGGCCTTACCCCACCTGCTAAAAGAGATTCAACATTATCTTTTTTGTCTCTTATCGCATCTTGTATCAACTCTCTTATCTTATATTTTGTCAGCTGGTTATCACTAACTTTAGCGCTTTGAAAGTTTAACGTTGAAGGTACCGCTGCAACCACTAAAGGAGTAACTTTTTGCAAAAAGTCTTCAACATTATCATTCAGCCAGTTAGAAAAACTTTCAATATTTTCAACGTTCTTAGGACCCGAGCATTTTATGACTTCAGTGCTTGTATGCACTTTTAAAGTTTCAGGAAACTCTTGTACTCGTTCTTTAATTTTATTTAAAATACCTTTATCGGATTCCAACAATAACTTTAATATCCTGTTCATAGTCACCGCCAACACCCAGTGCCTTGCACTTGTATGCGTAATGAGAAGAACATTTTCAGGGAGAGAAACTTTAACACTACTCGAATTACAACATAACAAATGAAAAACGCATATTTTTTCAGTTATTTGCCTTACGCCTTTTATAAGTGACGCAATATCATGATCAGGTTCATTATTATAAAATTGAACCATTAAATCATTACTACCCTCAAACGCATATGAATGCGCACAGAAAAATATTTCGCTCGATGGTTCAATCATATTCTTATATTCTGTTAGTTCAGCTGTTATGTGTCCTTTAGGAATAGGTTTCACACCATCTCCAATAACAAGAACTGGCCGTGTTTTTTTGACTTCCTCAATTACTGCATAAGTATCTCTTTGTTCAGGGCCAACAATCACAATCGATCTGAATGGTTGCATCTAAAAATAATCCCTACTCTCATTTAAGACTAAATTAAAATTTATACGGTCATTAGGCAAATTCATCTACATCATTTCAGTACAATAACCTGGATTTCAAGTGACTTAAAGTCAAATTCCACCAATGTCTACATCCGAAAAATGAATATAGCCTTGCGAACAATCAATATTAACACGTGCATCATCGTAATGATATGACACATCCACCCCTTCCACCACCTCACCAATAACTGTAATCTTAAATTCTCTCGCCAAAGTTTTTAACGCACACGCCGGTAAGGTAAAACAAAGCTCATAATCATCTCCCCCCGATAAAGCCATCTCAACTGCCTCCAACCCAGAAGCAACCCCGCAAAACGCCGCAGATAAAGGAAGTTGATCACACGCCACCACCGCTCCCACACCACTGGCCTTAACCACATGATTCAAATCAGCACACAAGCCATCAGACACATCAATCACCGCATGCGCTACCTTTGATAACGCACGCCCTAACGCCACCTGCGGGAAAGGCTTATAATAACGATCGAGTACATAAGCCTGATCAGCCGCATTAGCTAAAGTCATCTGACCCTGCGCACATTTCAAACCCAAATAAGCATCCCCTAAAGATCCTGAAACACAAATCACATCGCCTACTTGCGCTTGCGAGCGCAGTAAAGCAGCGCCCACAGGCACGCGCCCAAACACCTGTATCGTAATACTCAAAGGGCCCTGAGTAGTATCCCCTCCCACCAACTCAATGGAAAACTGATGCGCTAACGCATTTAAACCTTGACTGAACGCCTTCAACCAAAGCACATTAACTTTAGGTATCGTCAAAGCCAGAGTAAACCATAAAGGTTCGGCACCCATTGCAGCTAAATCACTTAAATTGACAGCCAGTACTCGATGGCCTAAATCATACGGATTGATATCAGGTAAAAAGTGAATACCTTCCACGGAAGTGTCCACGGATACAACCAGCTCATACCCACTACTAACCCTAAGCACAGCTGCATCATCCCCTACTCCAACCTTCACCGATTCTGAAACCTGTTTAGGTGTAAAAAAAGACTCGATGAGATCAAATTCTCTCATACAGTAGATGCTGTAGTGGAAATAGAAGCATCAACTTCTGCTGCACGTACTTGAGTGGCCATACGATCGAGCACACCATTGATATAACGATAACTTTGCTCAGCACCGTACTTCCTAGCCAAATCAACAGATTCATTAATCACAACTTTAAAAGGTATTTCCAATTGATACAATAATTCGTAACCTGATAAACGCAAAATACACAACTCTACTGGAGTCAAAGCAGATAAGGCTCTATCAGCACAAGACAAAATGTATTCATCTAAAACATCCTTATGCTGCCCGACGGCACTCACCAATAAATTAAAATAATCCAAATCAGCCTTGTGCATATCAAAAGAAGATTCAAATTCAGCCACCACTTCCGCAGCGGGCCTAATCGACATATGCATCGCATACAAGGCCTGCAAAGCAAAACGACGAGCCCGCCGTTTGCGTGCAAACAATTGCTGGTAATTGGTTTTATTATTATGAGAATCCACCACACATTCACTCATAGCAATTCTACTTTTAAGATTTAAAATTATAAGTTATTTAACTGCTGCATCAAACTGACCATCTCTAACAAACTCAGAGCGGCTTCAGCCCCTTTATTGCCTGCTTTAGTACCCGCACGCTCAATCGCTTGCTCAATTGAGTCCGTCGTTAACACCCCAAAAGCGACCGGCACCTCAAATTCCAAACCTACCTGAGCCAAGCCTTTGGTACATTCACCCGCCACATAATCAAAATGTGGTGTTGCACCTCGTATAACCGCCCCCAAGGCAATTACCCCATCAAACTTATTAGTACGCACCAGCTTTTTCACCACTAAAGGTAATTCAAAAGCTCCTGGGGCTTTGATAATACAGATTGATTTTTGATCAATTCCATGGCGCCTTAATGTATCCAAAGCACCACTTAACAAATGCTCTACGATAAAACTATTAAAACGACTGGCAACAATACCAATACGCTTTTGAGAAGCATTAAAAGCACCTTGTATCACCTCTACACCTTCTTTAATTTCACTCATGGCTGCCTTCATTATTAATCTGTGAATGAATAGTTTATGATACTAATACAGCGGCTCTACATACTCAATAATTTCAAGACCAAAACCCGATAAAGCATTAAATTTGAGTTTAGAACTGAGTAGTTTCATCTGACTGATGTTAAGCATTCTTAAAATCTGGGAACCCGTACCAATCGTCCGATAAGCACTTGGACTCTCTGCAGAGTGAGCTTGTGAAGCTGCATAAACACTACTTCCCCCAATACCCAGCTGCTCAAGCTTTGGTTTAAACAACAAGCCATCTCGCCCCTGATCCAACAACACCAACACACCACCCTTTTCACCCACCCATGTCAAAGCGTGATGCAAAGACCAACCTTGCTTACCCGCCAACTTAGCCCCCAATAAATCTCGAATAGGGTCAGCCACATGCACACGGACATAAGGTACTTCATGAGCTTCCAGGTCACCTTTTACCAAAGCTAAGTGTGAGACTTGATCATCAATTAAGTCTTTAAACATTAACAAACGAAAGCAACCATACTGCGTATCCAAAGACACTTCTTGTTCTAGCTCAACCGTTTTAGCATGAACGGCGCGATATTGAATTAAATCTGCAATCGTACCTATTTTCAGTTGATGAACCTCAGCAAAGCTTTCTAAGTCTGCTCTTCTAGCCATAGTACCATCATCATTCATAATCTCTACAATCACAGCACTGGGATCAAGACCAGCCAAATGCGCCAAATCACACCCCGCCTCAGTATGACCTGCCCGATGCAACACACCACCAGGAGAGGCCATCAACGGAAACACATGGCCTGGCCTGATAATATCTTCAGGTTTAGCGTCCGGCTTTACGGCCACACGAATAGTATGAGCTCGATCAGCTGCTGAAATACCCGTGGTCACACCAGAAGCCGCCTCAATACTTAAAGTAAAATTAGTACCGTGCGGTGTATTGTTTTGATCAACCATTAATGGAAGCTTTAACTGCTCACACTTTTCCCGTCGCAAAGTCAAACAAATTAAACCGCGCGCATAACGAGCCATAAAATTAACCGACTCCGGAGTCACCAAGCTGGCCGCCATAATCAGATCACCTTCATTCTCACGATCTTCATCATCCATCAAGATCACCATTTTTCCCTGACGAATATCTGCAACCAATTCTTCAACACTGTTAAGCTTCATCAATCTGTTCACTCCGATGCAAATCCATGAGCTTGCAAAAAGGCTTGGGTCAACTGGGGCTTTGACGGGTTGGCGGGTTTCGAACAACCCTCCAATATGGACTCTATATAACGGGCTAACAAATCAACTTCAACATTGATTTTATAGCCCACTTGCCAGTTCTTTACAGTCGTTGCCACTTGTGTATGCGGCACAATATTCACTGTACAGGTAGCCTCTTGTTTCGCATTAATCGTTAAGCTAATGCCATCTAATGTGATAGACCCTTTAACGGCCAGGTAATGAGCTAAATGCTCAGGCACACGCACCAGCACTTGCATCGAACGCGCTTTAGGTTCCAAAGCAACTACTTGCCCCACGGCATCAACATGGCCACTGACCAAATGCCCACCTAAAGGTTTCTGCAAGGTTAATGCAGTTTCCAAATTAACAGCATCTCCCACCCTCAACTGCCCCAGAGCAGTTTTAACCAAAGATTCCTCTGAAACATCAAAAGCACAGTGTCCCTGTTGATTAGAAGCCACCACCGTCAAACAAGCTCCAGAAACCGCTATACTGTCTCCTAATTTGAGCGAACTCAAATCCAAAACGCCCATTTGTAACCACAGACGCTTATCATGACCTCCATCAGCATGGCAAGGTTCCAAACCAAGCACAGACCCTACAGCTTCTACAATACCGGTAAACATTTCAGTTGTCGCCCTTATAATTAACCCACAATCAATTCATCAATCTGATCACTAGTCTATCAACTTGGAGACACCTATTCTAATCGCTAAGCGATCAATAAACAATCTTAGCTTTGTGGTTAAAAGTTACAAGCGCTTGCTTTTCAAGCAACTCGTTATTAATCTATGATTCTATGTCTACCGCGTTTGCACAACATTTGAAACAATACCCTCAAGAACTGCCGCACTTGCAGCCTGGGACCTATGTAGAAACAGACGCTACAGCACTCCACTTAAACTGTCACTGCTTTGCAGTTGGATTGCATCATGGAAATTACAGCCCTGCAGATCAGCTTGCTTATGGCCACTGCGCTAAAACAGTACAAACAAAAACCGATGATTGGTTTAGTCAATACAACTTCAAACCTAAAGAAGGTTTACCCTTATGCTGCACTCAAAACAAAATAAAAATCGTGCTTTTAGGCCTATCAGCAATACAAGCAGAGCAGTTATCAGAATATCACTCTCGCAAACAAATCATTCTGAGCAAGGCAGTCCAACATTGTCTGGATCATATTAAACAATTTAAAGACAATCATGTTTATTACCCAACACACAGCCTGTATCAAAACCGTGACGGCTGGTGGTATTCGAAAATGGGCGTACAGGGCCCAATCATTAAAATTGCTCATGCAAATTTAATGACTGGCGCTGCCTATGGAAAAATTATTAGAGTATACGAACAACCATAATCAAGCTAATAAACTTTGCTCTATATTGATCCTGAATTGGTTACAACAATTTTTTTTCTGACACACCTTTACTTTCTAATATTTTTTTCAGAATACGTACAACTTCTTTAGTTGACGAAATACGTTGCTCTGGATTTTCAGTTAACTCTGCACAAATCACACGAAACTAAACAACAGGACAGGCAACACATGACAACTATTCTGACAGAGGGGGCTACTATTAACTTCCTGTAACGGAGAAAATATGGAGATTTACGGAAAAGATGACATTTCGTTTTTTGATATTTCGAAGGTCGGTACCAATGAAGTAAGAATTTATTTCACTGCAATCGCTGAAACTTTATTTTACTGCCCAGGAGCAAATTTTTCTGAGGAACAGGGAAATATTCTTATTGAATTTGTTCGATGCCCCGTAAATGATACTTGTGATGTTAGTTACCCTGCCAAGAGAGACGACAATGGGGAGTATATAGTCTTGGAGTCGACTTTTGCGACGTTAGGCTTGCAACATTGAATTACTAGAAGAGCAATAAGATGAGCAAAAAACTAGTCTATCTAGAAACAAGCTTTGCAAGCTATTTAGTAACATAACCCAGCAGAGATATAATTATAGCAGCTCACCAAAGTATTACCCATGAATGGTGATCAACTCGGAGAGATGGGTTTGAGCTAGCTATCTCTGAAATTGTCCTGGAGGAAGCAAGGCGTGGTAATTCTGAAGCAGCTAAAAAGCGTATCAACGTTTTAACCGACATTGCCCTTGTTGAAGTTTCTGAACAATCTATTCATTTTGCAAATAGCCTAATTAAAGATGGTACCGTCCCTCAAAAAGCAGTTCAAGACGCTTTACACATTGCTATATGCTGTACATGTGGGGTTGACTATCTTCTCACTTGGAATTGTGAGCATATAGCTAACGCCGAAAAAAGAGAGCACATTTCAAAACTAGCAGAGCAAAGTGGATTTTTACCGCCTGTTATTTGTACGCCCGAAGAACTACTGGGAGACTAACATGAAAGATGATCCAATTGTAAATGAGACACGTGAAATTAGGGATCAAATCGCCTCAGAGCATGGTTACGATATCTACGAGCTAGGCAGATATTTTATGGGTAAGCAGGCTAGTGAAGATCGAAAAATTTTGCACCGAGCACCTAGGCCTAACAAATAAGGATAAGGCTTTCCTGAATCGACGATACCAGTGACCATTGCAGACTTAGTAAGTTATTGCTGTCAATGTGACTGGATATGTGTGCTTGTTTTTTTGCTGCTTGACATCTGTCACGTGATAAGTTACAAATAGAATGTATGATCAAAACATTCTCTGATAAACATACTGAAGGCTTATATGTGACTGGAAAATCAAAGCGGTTTCCCTCAGATCTTCTAAAAAGAGCCGTACGACGTCTAGAATACCTAAACTTGGCTACTTGTATCGAAGATTTGCGCGTTCCACCTAGTAATCGCCTTCACGAACTTAGTGGAGATCGAAAGGGGCAATACTCTATATCGGTAAATGACCAGTGGCGTATCTGCTTTCGATTTATTGATGGGGATGCCTATGATGTTGAAATTGTTGATTATCACTGAGTATACGCGAGGTACAAGATGAGCATTCAAAATAAAAGAGGTAGAAAAATCCGGCCAACGCATCCAGGAGAAATGCTTCGTGAGGATTTTTTGCTTGATTATCAGCTTACTGCATCTGGTCTTGCAAAAGCATTAGGTGTATCTCGCCAGACAATCAACGAGTTACTCCGAGAGCGCCGAGCTGTAAGTCCTGAGATGGCCATTCGTTTCTCACGCTTGTTTGGTAATACACCTGAATTTTGGATGAATGCACAGCAGGCTGTAGATCTGTGGGAGGCAAATCAAGCTATAAGAGAAAATGTAAAACGTATCAAACCATTGAGTGCCGCATAACCAAGCCAGCCAGAGGATGCCAAACCCGCCGCTACGCTCTGGGTTTGGCACCTCTGCTGCGCGACGTTATGCGACCTCAAGCGCCCAAAATCTAGCATTTCACTAACAGGGCGTTGGAGAGTGAAACGAAAGCAGTGAATAATGCTGAATTGATCTTACTTAAAAAGATTCAGGCAATAAAGGAAAAACATAAAGATATTGCTGAGATAGCAGAATTAGAGGAAGAGACTCTGGAAATTATTAATCAAAATTGTATA
>JANQJO010000149.1 GCA_028281605.1 Pseudomonadales bacterium | reverse complement strand
GGCGCCGACGAGTGAGAGCCGCTGAGTGTATAAATAATACATGATGCGGTCGATCGAGGAAGGCAACAACCATCTAACCTTTCTGAAAGCCGCTATATGTACTATAAAGTCGAACCCGTGAGATATAAGATTATATAAAAATTCTAATACCGTCCTCCTAGTACCAGGGGTTCTTTCTAATCGGAACCACGAATCCCCCATTTCATTTTTTCCAAATAAAAGGCTACCCCAGGATGGTAAAACAAACTCTCTTTGTGGATAAGATGATTCAGGATAATGACTAGCAAGGCAGCCGTAAGTTCCATAGATCAAATCTTCTTTCTTGCGTTTCGTTATATAAAATTACAAGAAACCTTCTATACATAAAGCCCATATAGTCGTTACAATAATTTCTAAAATTACTATTTACTCAAATATTCAAAATGTATATACGGTTTTATTTTTCAACATTATCAACCATTTTATTTTTGTTCGCTTGTAATGGTACAGAATCAAACAATAATCCATCAGAACAAGCACAACAAAATACCGTAGAAATCGCTTCTCAGTTATGGAATAAGATTTTAACTGAAGATTATCGTAATACATTTGCACGTGCACCAGGCTTTGCAACCAGACAACCCTCCAATGCACCTCACAGCAGTTTTGTTGATATCTTTATCAATGATACTGTCTCACAAGTACTCAATAGCACTCAAGCTTTACAAGATTGGCCTATCGGCTCATTAATCGTTAAAGATGGCTACAACACACAAGGTATTCTCAGCTTAGTCGCTCTCATGGAAAAACGAGCTGATGGTTGGTTTTGGGCTGAATTTTTAGATGTTAACAGTACAGTGGCTGATTTCAGTGGGGCACCTATCATCTGTACAAGCTGTCATCTCACAGGAGATGATTTTGTAAGAGCTTTTTCATTACCATAAGTCTTATCGTATGCGTTATCTATTTTCTGCTTACCTCCAACTTTACACGATTTGTCTCAACTAAAATTTCAAAATCCTGCTTGGCGTTTGTATCGAATAATATACGCTCTCACATGGAAAACTTTAAAGAAAAATATTGAAAAGCTACAGACATTTTCAAAAATTATATATTTTTTAAGATTTTTCATAAAAATTTATTATTTTGTTTTTTTATATAGATAAAAGTATATTTATGCATAAAACTAGTTACTAGTAAAAACTAACCTCTTTTCTTTTAATTAGTTTTTGTAAGCTTAAACAAGCTGTCAGTTTTTTTTACAAACTATCCAATTGAATCACATGTGTTTTTAATAACTCAATATTTCATATGAAAATTCATATTAGGGCATAATAATTGCTCATGAATTTTTATCGATATTTCTTATTGTCGTACTCAACTAACTTCAATACTAAAACCTATATCGGGGAACCGTAATATGATTAAAAGCATCAGACTAATTGGAATTGTTTCATCACTAACTTTATCAGCATCCGTTTTAGCTGCACCACTAGACTTGTCCAGTTGGTCAGCGCTAACCCTTAACTTTCCAGGAGGTCAACCTGCTGGAAACTGGGTATTAAGCGGTGGTAATACGGCTGTTACTCAAACAGTTAATGCAGACCCATCTTTTTATCTTAATAATATCAATCAAACACAATTCTCTATAGACGGTAGTTGGCGTGTAAAAACCAGCTCAGATAATGATTTTATGGGCTTTGTTTTTGGTTACCAAAATTCGAGTAACTTCTACTTATTTGATTGGAAACAATCGGCTCAAGATTTCTATGGTGCTGACGCATCCGAGGGTATGACTATTAAAAAAATGACAGGTGCTACGGGTAATGGACTTACCGACCTCTCTTTAGGTGAATTTTGGGAAAACGAAGCAGACCGAGGCGATATGGAAATTCTCGCTCAAAATCATAGCAATACTGCAGGATGGGCCGATAACACATTATATGATTTCCATTTGGATTTTAATGTGAATGCTGGTGAATTTAGTATCGAAGTTAAACACGGTGCTTCAACTCTGTGGGATGTGACTGTCTCAGACTCAACATTCACTTCAGGCCAATTTGGCTTTTACAACTTCTCACAATCTCAAGTTGAATACGCTGGCTTTGAACAAATAGGTGGGGTTCCAGTACCTGAACCTACAACATTTTTTCTTCTGTCATTGGGTTTAGCAGGTTTAGGTTACTCTCGTTTCAAACAAACAGCATAAAATATATAAAAAATGCTTTTGTTTTAGAAACACAGTTCGTCAGCAACAAGGACGTTGTTACCATCAAGCTATATAAAAACGACAAATAAGGAACCGAGCACGAAATAAATTTCTGTTCGTTCCTAAAGCCTAAAAAATCTCAATACCGCCAAATAGGTCGATCATCTTTTCTGGCTTCTTCTAGCTGGGGTAACTCACCACTGCTACTTGTCGAAAGCAAAGTAATTGCGCCAGAATTTGCCGTTGATAAAACCGGAATACGGCGCACTTGATAACGCCTCAACACTTCAGGATGAGGGTGCCCAAATGCATTTCTCCAACCATAAGAAACCAATGCCAAATTAGGGTTAACACGATACAACAATCCTGTACTGGATGAAGAAACACTGCCATGATGAGGTACCAACAACACATCGGCTTCTAGTGTGCTATCTGTTTTAAGCAAAGTTTGCTCCATGTCTCGGTCAATATCACCCGTTAACAAAACCGAGTGATACGCTCCTGAAACCCTCAAAACACAAGAAACATTACGAGTAATTTCATTTTCTGCAAAAACTTCCATAGGATAAAGTACCTCAAACCTCACTTCATCCCACTGCCAAACTTTCCCCCTAACACATATAGACTGCGTTTTACCTAAACCTAGCGGTGCCAAACCTATTTCATGCTCAATTGGAAATAAATTTGCTAAGGATACAGCAGAACCTGCATGATCATGATCTAAATGGCTGAGCACAAGCATGTCTATCTTTGACCTATGATAATATTTTAAAAAAGGAACAATAACACGATCAGCACTGCTGGACTGATCATAAGCAGGTCCTGTATCGTACACCAAAACATGATCACGAGTCTGTATCGCAATAGATAAACCCTGTCCAACATCTAATACCGCCAAACTAAATTCTCCAGGGGCAAGCTTGTGCTCTTTTAGCAATAAAACCACTGCTAAAAATACTAAACTTAGCCATTTTTTCGGCCATCCAAAAGGCAACAGCCACAAACCAATCGCCGAAATCACACCAATCCAAATAATCGGCTGCTGAATAAAAATGGGTGTACTCACCCAAGCATTGTTTCCCAACCATTGCAAACCTTCCCATACCCAATCTACCGCGAAAGCTAATGCCCCCAACAACAAACCAAACAACTTTTCAGATATCAAGGCCAATAACAGACTTAAAAACAATAAGGGTATTAACACCCAACCTACCAAAGGCACTAACACTAAATTGACTAACGGCGCTAACCAGGTGACTTGCTGAAAAAACATTAAATTCATCGGCACCAAACCCACACACAAAAAAGCTTGAATACGTACCGCATTCAACCAAGCAGGAAAAAGCGTTTTTTGGCTTAACAACCATATAATTAAAGCCACTGCGCCAAAAGATAACCAAAAGCTGACATCAAATACCGCACGCGGACAAAACACCAACACCAAACACACGACCACAACCAAAGTTTGAAATGCGCTAAAAACCGATCTTGTCCATTGCCAAATACAAATCGTTGCCAAGGCCAGCAAGGCTCTGACAGTCGGTAATGACAAACCTGCCATCAAGCTGTAAACAGTGCCAAAAACCAGTGCACCCAAAAGTTGCCAATGCTGCAATGGCCAATAATGCAATAAATAAGCTCTAGACCGTACCACAAGCCTGACCAAACCCATGCCAAACAAACTAAATAAACCAATGTGTAAGCCAGATATAGCAATTAAATGACCAATTCCTAAAGTATTAAATACTTGCCACTGCTCCGCCGTAAAATATCTTCTATCTCCCACCAACAATGCTGGAAATAAACTTGAAGATACTTCAGTAGACCCTACTATGTTTCTAATCTTGTCACTAATTTTGTATCTAAAACGATCTAAAGCAAACTTTTCTGCAAGCCATAGTGGCATCAAATCCGAATCTGCTAATACGGCTCTACCCCCAACACGATACACATACAACCAGCGCTCATAATCCCATGTGCCTGGATTCACTGTGCCTCGGGGTGGTTTCACTTTCAATGGCAACCATGCCGTCATACCCGGTTTAATGCTTCTACCTTGCCATTCATAGAGTGACACTTGCAAACGGCGCAACGATGCTGGAGGTCGACATAGTTTACGCTTCAAGCGGTCGAATCTATACTGCAAAGGAGACTCTTGACCTGACAATAGAGGAATCCAGCACTCGGTCTCAAAAGAAAAGTGGAAATCAGCCTCTTTCAGCTTAGGCAAACCCACCACAGTACCTTTAACCCAAAACGGTTTTGCATACCAAGCATCAAAGTGAGAGGGGTGATCCATGGAACGTATATCTAAAGAAGCCCAAACAAAACCAAGACCAACAGCCACCGCGCTGACAAATACCACATCAACCCTTAAACTGTTCTTTAGAAGAATTTTATTGTTAACACAACCACTGGTAAAAAAATTGCTCAACCAAGCCAACAGCAATACACTAACACCAACCCAAAATCCTATATACCCTAATGAGGCTTTGATCAATGCGCATATAACCACCCCACTCAGGAAATACAACAGCCATTTCACACAAAAATCTCCTTAAGGCTTAGCACTTCTGACCCAGGCTTAATCACACACAACGAAAAGGATTTAGATACAAATTGTCACCCAAAAAATTCCTTAAACGCTATCTGCCAAATCAAACAGAACTTGAAAAAAGCAGATATTTGCGACCCCTCAATCGACTTATACATCCTGATGTCTGGCATTTGAACCGGCGCAGTGTTGCTGGTGGTGTTTGGGTTGGTCTTTTTTTTGCTTGTATACCTTTCCCCATACAAATGTTTTTCGCCGCCTTTTTTGCCGTACTAACACGAGTCAATCTACCTGTTGCGGTCGTTTGTACTTGGATCAGCAACCCACTAACCTGGTATCCAATCTTTTACTTTACCTATAGAGTTGGCTGCTCATTGATAGGCATAGATGGCCAATGCTCCTTAGGCAAACCAGATTGGACAATACTATACACGATGCCCTCAAATATTATATTACCACTCATGCTTGGTTCGTTTATCAGTGGATCAATACTGGCCACTATAGGATATATAATCGTCAGACTGTGCTGGCGATTATATATTATGCAGATATGGGAAAAAAGAAAAGGAAATAAAAAACGGTCGTAAGCAATGTGTGACTTTCGTCACCATAGATCATTAATGTAATAAAGATCTACAAGTATCCACAAATGGATAATAGTGCATGATTCGTTATAAGATTCTCATTGAATTGACGGGCTATCCCTATCCCATTTAACCTGCAGATATTTACCAAAACTCATCAAGCCTGCCTTGCCACAAACTCTCGAAAAACGAACAGACACAATACCAATTCCTTCGCCCAAACAAGCCTCAAGCTTTCATCTCTTGCACTGACGTACTCAAACGAGGTCTTATTTGAGGCTGTTGAATCTGACTCTGCGCGGCACTTTCACCACCTGTACCCTGTCCTTTACCACCCAGACCATTCTCATCAAATTGTTCCATTGCTTTAGAAAATTGATCTTGAAAGTATTTCTCTGCCTTCTCTGCCGCATCATTAAAGGCTGCCTGTATCGCTTGTGAAATAATCTCTGGATTTTCAGTAGAAAAACGTTGTAACCACTTTGGATTCATCTTAATTTTGTCAATCACTCGAAACCGACCATTAAGCACAATCTCCACATAACCATTTGCAGCTAGTCCAGTAAAACGAAGCTTCTCCATTTCTTCTTGCATGTCTTCCTGTGCTTTGCCCCAATTCTCTTGTACTTTTTCCATTTCTTGCATAAAGTTTTGTAACAAAGCTTCTTCTGATTCTGCCATGACTTATATACCTTAAAAGTTAATATGATCAATCATTATTATTTTTGCGGATGCTGAACTCAACAGACCCAAACCCATCTTTCTTGGAACAGATTTTAATCCACTTCAAGACAGCTAAAAAGATCAAAAAACAAACTTTCGTATACAGATTTTCTGTTTGCATTGACCCACTTCTACCCTGCACTACTAACTAAATTTTACCAAACTCGTATCTATCAAGCATAATTTAATTTGGTAACATTGCATTCACAATACCTAACATGATCATATAAAAACTACTGCTTCTTTTCAACAGCACGGGCTTTAAAAGTTTATATTTTATCCCTTTTTATTTTCTTATTAATCTTTATAAGACGCATAAACATGTTGTTTTCAAATTGGTTTATGATATTCTTGGCTGCACATTCAGTAAAATTCAAACAGTTAACTGCGTAAGAAATTTGAATGTTAGCCTACATACTACAACTAATACTACAACTAACAGCAAGACTATATTATTATTCAAAGCCAATTTCAGCAAATTGGAATGCGCCAAAACGTAACACATTCACTCACACTTACATCATAAACATCATAAACTGTTTAATTTGAACCGCTTCATGGGAACCATCGAATCTCTGAACAATTATTTATTGGTTTTGCAAAATCTTATTTCCAAAGCCACTCAATGCTCCTGCCTTTTAGAGGAATGAAATTAATGAATCACATGTTTTCGGTCAATAATTTGCCTATAATAAATAAACAACACTTTCAATCAGTACATATCTATTTGCTCACACTTGTCTTCAACTTAATTTTGACATCACCAGTCATAGCAGTACAAAAATTAGACAACGAATACTTTAATAAAGCCCTCACAGGTAAACATAGAGCATCATCAAATGTTAAAAGAGATCACTACAGACATCCAAAAGAAACCTTACTCTTTCTAGGATTAAAGCCAGATATGACCGTCATTGAAATTTGGCCAAGCCAGGGCTGGTATACAGAAATTTTAGCACCTCTACTACGCGACCAGGGTATTTTATACTCTGCTGGCTTTGCTATGACAGCAGACCGAACCCCTCAATGGCGAAAAAGAGCACAAAAAGCTTTCATGGAAAAACTAGAGCAACGACCAGATATCTACGATCACGTTGTAATCACTGAGCTTTCAGTACCAGAACGCACGACCATCGCCCCCCCAGCAAGCGCAGACCTTGTCCTGACTTTTCGCAACATCCATAATTGGATGGCTGGTGAATACGCAAAAGAAATGTTCGAAGTCTTTTACCGTGCCTTAAAGCCACAAGGCCTCTTAGGCGTTGTTGAACATCGAGCCAAACCCGGTACTTCATTGGCTCAGATGATCAAAAGCGGTTATGTCACTGAAGATTACGCCATACAGCTGGCAACAGCAGCCGGCTTCAAACTCGAAGCAAAATCTGAAATAAACGCCAACCCCAAGGATACTAAAAATTATTTACCCAGAGGTGTTTGGAGCTTACCCCCTAACCTTGAACGCTGCCGCAAGATGGATGCAAGCCCTCAACAAAAGCTTTGTTTTGATCAGTACAACACCATTGGAGAATCAGATCGTATGACACTGCGCTTTCGTAAGCCATAAATGAGATAAAAACGCCTTCACTTAGGGTACCTAGAAAATTTTCATTTTCAAATTTTCAACCAATTGTTCCAATATCGCTACCCGTGCTTCCAATGTAGCTATACGGTCCTCTGAACATTGAGTTGCCTTAGACTCGAAGGTGTCTTGTCTCAACTCAGTTTCATCTTTGCACACATCATCAGGCTCTCCTGAAAACAAATGTGCATAACGACATTCTCTCTTGCCCGCTTCACGACTTAAACGCACAACCAAAGCACCAACTTCCTTCGTTGCTAAATCTGACAAAATAGTTTCAACCTCTGATACATTTGCAAATTTACATAAGCGTTGCGTACGCGTACGCAACTCGCCAGATGTCTGTGGACCACGCAGTAATAAAACACAAACAACAGCCAACTCTTTTTGGTCAAACTGTAAATCTTTAAATTCCATATTACAAAAACGATGTTTGTACTTAATGACTCGTTGACCAGAAACAGCACCAATCATGTGCTTCGATTTAAGAACATCCAAAGTAGACTGAACCTCAGCTTCAGACAATGACATCACTGGATCTCGATTACTTTTTTGATTACATGCCGCAGTCAATGCATTCAAAGATAACGGATACTGCTCAGGTGTAGTGATTTCTTTCTCTAATAAACATCCAATCACACGCGCTTCAATTTTAGAAAGTATGATTTTCATATGGCTCCCCTTACGTAGGTATCAAGATTGCAAGGTAAGGCACAGGAAATAATCTACCCATTTTGAACGGATGCATGTTTGAGCACAGCGAGTTCAGAAGCGAACAATGGGTAGATTATTTCCTGTGCCTTACCCAAAACAAAGCTTACTGGCAAGTTAGCCTCACTTATCTATCAAGTCAATCTTATTGAGCTGATTACTATAAAAACAAGCATCATATTTGTACTTCCAAAGACATTTTCCATACTGGGTATACTTAAAAGAAACAGCCATAAGCGATGTGATTTTCGTCACCCTAGGTGACGAAAATCACATCGCTTATGGCTGTTTATACGCTCAATGGGTGCATTTTTTTGACTATTTATTGCGAAGTTGTATCGCCTACGATGATTTCTTTTAAATATCCTTATGATAACAGTTGCCAAACTGTAGTTGCAGGTTAGAATCCACTGGTTAACGCTTATATTGATCACTGACCTCTTCGAAGGAGGAGCTATTTTGGAAGCACTTATAGAATATGGTTTGTTTTTGGCAAAGACACTAACTTTTGCCTTTGCAATTATTATTGTACTGGCCGCGGCAGCCTCCGTGGCACAGAGGAGTAAGGCTGAACCCAAAGGCAGTATTCAGGTTCGTAAGCTAAATGATGATCTTGAAGAATATGAAGAGATTTTAAGACAAGAAATCTTGCCCAAAGAAGCGTTTAAAGCGTACAAAAAACAGCAGCAAGAAGAAAAAAAGAAACGTAAAAAGTCGAAGAAACGTGATCAGCCTGATGGTGAATCTAAAGAGGGTGAGCTTTCTGAAACCCGTCGAGTGTTCTTATTAGAGTTTAAAGGTGATATTAAGGCCAGTGCCAGCAAGGAGCTGGCTGAAGCAGTCACTGCTGTGTTAATGGTAGCAGAGCCTGAGCGAGACGAAGTGGTTGTGAAAATTGAAAGTCCAGGTGGTGTGGTACATGGCTATGGTTTGGTGGCTTCACAGCTGAAACGCATTCGTGATAAAAATATACCACTTACGGCAGCTGTAGATAAAGTAGCCGCTAGTGGTGGATATTTAATGGCAGTGATTGCTGATCGTATTATTGCCGCTCCATTTGCGATTGTTGGTTCTATTGGAGTTGTGGCCCAAATTCCTAACTTCAACCGCCTATTACGCAAAAATGATGTTGATGTAGAGTTACATACAGCGGGTCAATATAAGCGGACTTTAACCATGTTTGGAGAAAATACAGAAGAAGGTCGGCAAAAATTTTTAGAAGATTTGGAAGATACCCACGAACTGTTTAAAGAGTTTATTGAAAATCATCGGACAAACTTAGACGTTAAGAAATTGGCCACAGGTGAATACTGGTTTGGAACTAGAGCTCTGGATCTCAAGTTGGTAGATGAAATAATGACTAGCGATGAATATTTGTTGCAAAAAAGTCAAGACAGTGAAATATACAGTGTAAAATATGAAGTTAAAAAGTCAGTGGCAGAAAAGTTTGGGTTTGCATTGCAGAGTTTGATTAAAAATTTCCGTACAACTCAGAGTTTGGGGTGGGCCCAAGGCATTGCTAAAAAATCTTGTTCTAATCCATTAGATGAACTACATTGACCGTGAGTTCTATGAGGTCCTGACCGTTTCAAGATAAACGATAAATATATAATGCAACTTTTAAGTTAAGCTGATACAAGATGAGGAACTATTTTAATGGAAACATTTAAGGCATTGCAAGTGATAAAAGCAGAAAGCGGGTTTGAGCTAGAGTTTGTACAAAAATCTGTGACAGCATTGCCTGAGGGAGAAGTAACTATTAGAGTACATTACTCCTCATTAAATTATAAAGATATGTTAGCCGTGCAAGGTCAGAAAGGTATAGCTAAATGCTATCCGCATACACCAGGTATTGATTGCGCTGGAGTGGTTATGGAAAGTCATGCAGAAGGTTTTAATGTTGGTGATGAGGTTTTCGTGACAGGATTTGGCCTGGGCATGACGACTTCAGGTGGATTTTCAGAAATGGTGAGAGTACCTGCTGCATGGGTGTTGCACAAACCGCAAGGTTTATCTTTGTATGAGACCATGTGTTATGGGACAGCAGGCCTGACAGCCGCTATGTGTGTCGATTCTCTAATACAAGTGGGTATTACGCCGGTTTTAGGGGATGTTTTGGTTTCTGGTGCCACGGGTGCTGTAGCTACTTTTGTCATCATGCTGTTGGATAAATTAGATTTTTCGGTTGTTGCTGCCACGGGTAAAACCAATGCCAAAGAGTACTTAACAGATATTGGTGCTGCAGAAGTAATAGCGCGTAGTGAGTTGGAACAGGGTCAAGAAAAAGGTTTATTAAAAGAGCGGTGGGTTGCGGCTGTTGATACGGTAGGGGGTGACATTTTAGCAGGTATTTTGAAATCCATTTGTTATGGAGGCAGTGTTGCATGTTGTGGTATGGCTGCATCACCTATTTTTTCTGCGAGCTTATTTCCTTTTATTTTAAGAGGGATTAATTTATTGGGTGTAGATTCTGCTGAACTGCCTATGGAAGTTAGACAACAAATGTGGCAGACTTTATCAGATCAGTGGCGTTTACCTAAGCTTGAAACGGTTATACAGCAAATCTCGTTAGAGCAACTGCCCACCTTTGTTGCAAAGATGAAATCCGGTGAATTGATGGGTAGAGTTGTAGTGCGTTTGGTATAGCAAACCCTGATATTTACCTTCTCAAAATTAAACGTGACATTTGGGATTGCAAGCAAGATTGTAAGGAACGAGCACGAAATAAATTCCTGTTTATACGCAGGACTATTTTTTACTATCAAGGCGAGAAAATGGGCGCATAGTTATTCTATGTAACGCCGCAGTAAATTGCAGCTTTGTAGTTGATTGTGTTGTGGCAGCGTAGCGGCCGCCACATAAACAAGCGACGGAAAAGCTGTCAATTTGACTGCCTTGTTAGGTGCTTTTTTAACTCTTCTGGAGATAGTGGAGTGGAACTAGAAGCAACATTTTTAGATGCTTCGTCGAAGACAGTAATACGGAATTCGCTACCAGAAAGGATTTGTTTAGCGGTTTCCGTACTTGCATAGTAACCGTCCGTATCTGGCTTTTCAGTGTTTGTGAGAATGACAATGTAACCAAACCTCTCTGCATCGACACTATGAATTGATTTAAGCTGCTTATCAAGGTTTGACGATTTAATAGATTTCGTAGCAATTAGCACCATCTTGGGCTTGTTCACCAAACCATACTCGCGCATAAGCTGTGAAGGCGCAGATACAAGCGCATATACTTTATTGCTAGAATCATAAAACTCAAAGACGGCCGCTTTATTCATGCTTGAGCAAGCCACAAACAATAGAGCGAGGGCAATTATTGATAGAAGATGACGCATAGCAGTTAATCCCTTACAAGCAGACGAAGCTTTGCGCTCGGGGAAGTTATCCGAATGGCATCATGAAAAGATTTGGTCGATGTATCAGTAATACCAATACAACCTAGTGTACCTGGGATATTACCGTCAGGATGAATACCTAAACGACCACCACTTTTCCCTCGATTTGTAGCAAACTTTGGATATATCGGCAAAAAGAACCCTCGTCCTGTTTTGTCGCGATATGCTAAGTCAATCTGAGCAGTATAATCTGTTATTCCTCGTCTATCGATGTCGTATAGGCCTGACGGCAACGCCCCTAAGCCATGTGGGCCACTGATCGCTTTCCAACTTAATCCTTTAACTGACCAATGAAGCGTTTTTTTTGACTTTTCAAATATTAAATCAGTCATAAAATATTCCTTATTTGGTTAAACGTATTGAAGACCTAACCATTTTCATCAACGCAGATAGCAAGAAATAGGACAAGTATAAACAGGAATTTATTTCGTGCTCGTTCCTAAGTGGAACTCCCTATCTGTAAAAGTTGTTCGATACAGATACAAGAGGAAGCCCCAGTTTTTGTCTTCGAAAATTTTCTGCACGCGGCTCCAATGAATCCTTATGCTCATGAAACCGCCGTTGTAAATATTCTTTATTCTTCTCTGGATCATCATTTGCAGCAACATAACGAACGCATCGATCCGTTACTTCCATACCATTCAGGTTACCCACCCACTTGATCCCAAGACTGTTAGCCTTCTGAATGAGTTCAGGGTTATGAGTACAAGGCAATACCTCTATTCTTGGGTCCGAAACACTTTGCTCTAATAAGGCCAGATAATTCATATGCGTACCCTCAAATTCCTGATAAAACTCATTCGGAAATGCAATACGATCGGAATTATAGGCTCCTTTGACTAGTTTGTAGTATAGTTTCTTCCCCTCTGATAACGCATCCACTATTTCATTTAGTCTATTGATTGAATCTTTACGGGTTGCTTGAAATGTAAGGTAAACATGGCCTTGGAATGCTTCCATTAATGGCTTCGCCAATTCTAAGATTGTTTTTTCAGCCTTAAAGTGTTCTGCATCAATAAATATAGTTTTCCCCATCGCTTTCGCCTCAGCAGCCAGCTCCGTTAACATCTGTCTTGCCGCTTGTACCTCCGGAAAATTATGATCACCTTGCTCAAGAATTTCTGGTCGACAAATCCCCGTTAACTTTACAGCAATCATATGCACATTCTCGTGATTCAAGTATGCATGATACTGATCTGCTGTGTGTCGAGCTTCATGAGATTCTTTGATCATTTCCGTCGTGTAGTCAAAAATAACATAACGAGTGTCTAATGCTTTTGACTTAACGGCGTTGACTACCTCTTCAACAGACCCTTCCAAACAAAATTGATTCATAAAAGGTTTCATGGAAAATCTAGAGACATTTCCCAGCAAAGTATTGGACTTGGCTTCAAGCATGAACTCTACAACTCTATGCAGAGATTTTACTCTCATTAATCTAAGTACCATCAACTCCCAACAAATTGAACTGGTTTTAAACGAGCCGGAATGTGTCTGTCCATCGTTTTTAACATGCATAATGCCTGTCCACTCTCCTTTTACTCTAAGCTTATCGTGCAAGCTTCTCGATACACCTGGCGGCTGAACCAAGAACGAACGACTAGCACCCATTATCCTTGACACGATTCGAATAGGCATTTTCACTTCCCCCTAAATTCTAATTCTATGGCGTTCTTATGTTCTAGTGGTTGGATCAAAAATTTTCGACACTCTTAAACCACCATTAATTCACGATAATCAAACAAGACAGAATGTTAACATATAAGCATTAGACAATAAACGGACCAAAAGCCGTTACCATCAACACACAGCTCATCACAACCAACGGCAACAACAACTTTTCATGCCGAAACCAAAAGCCACTCTTAACTGATGCACTCTCCCATTTTTGATCAATCTCTCGAATTTGTTCACCAATAGCTTGACGTGCAATTAAATGGTTCAAAGCCACCGGTGGCGTTAAATATCCTAATTCAAAAGCCACCAAACAAACCATCCAAAAATGTACTGGATTAATACCATTATCATAAGCCACTGTCGTTAACGTACTACTCACCAACACCACCGCCCCAAAAGGATCCATAACCATCCCTAAAACCACCAACACACAAACCAATAAAGCCATCATCATCCAAGGCTCGGCAAACGACTGAGGTAACCAGTGAATCACACCACTACGCTCAATAACACCCCCCACCACAAAAGACATCCCCATCAACATCAATAAAGCCCCTATATGAACACATGCCTCATTTGAAGCTTGCCGAATACTAGGGGAGTTAGGCTGGAACTGCCCAGAGATCAATACCCTTTCGCGACTCACTCGATATTTATCATAATACACAATACCTAACATCGTAATTGCTAATAAAACTGGCGCTGAAAACTCATCTAAATAGGCATTTAACGCCCAAGCACTGAAACCACATACACCCACGAAAATCATCAAATAAGGCAATAACAGCTGTAACTGCTTTTTACTACTGCGCAAAGCCAAACACCAATCACACGATAATTGCTGCACAGGCCCTTGAGTCATTCGTACCAACAACCACAACACACCCAAACTTACCAAAAAAACCCAATGTCCCCAAGTATACAGATCTGTTGTCACCACCTCTTTGTTTAAAGCCGCAATCAGTACGATCAATAAACAAGGACTCAACACAACCCCGGTACTGCCCGTCATTGCAGTCGCCGCCAATGCCAATTGCGGCCGTACCCCAGACTGTAATAAACAACGAAAAACCACCCCCCCCAACGCAATCACAATAATCCCTGAAGCCCCCGTATACGCCGTTGGATACGCCAGCAAAGCTATCACCAAAACCACCAACCAACAGGCTTGCAAACGCCATGGCTTAATCAGAGAGAAAAAAGTCTCACCCAAACGGGTTTGCTTAAGTAACATGCCCAGCCAAATGTACAGTGCGATTTTTAAAAATAAACTCACATGTGTTAACAATTGGAAAAAAAGAACCATAATACCACCCAAATAATCTTGGGCAATAAAATACAACGCTGTCAACAACACCATATGCACAAATAAAGGAATGCACAGAAAAACTTTCATAACGGAAATTCGCTCACCTGGCACAAACCAACGTTCAGTACAGCGCCAGCACTGCCATAGGTGCCATAAACTCAAGGCAATCATCACTCCCAAACCTACAATCATCAAAGCAACCAATAGCAAGCCATGACTATTATAGTTTACTAGCACACGCCAATAAGCCACAGCTGAAGTCAGTAACAATGCATAAGCTATCACTTGAGCAACGCCACTGACCATTTGCTCCAAAGGCCTCTGAGCCTTACGAAAAGCAATGTGTTGTTGATATAACGTGGCCAGTGCCACCCCAAGCAATAAGATCAACAACAAAAAATAACGGTGATAACCTGTAATTACAGCAACCGCTTGGCTGATATTAAGCTCAAAACTTTTGTACAACTGCACCGCTACACTTGATTGCAACACCAAAGCTTGAAACACAGCATGTTGCTGTTGACATTGCGATCTGCTTTTTTCTAAAGAAAGAATAGCCGCCTCACGATCAAACTCTATCTCAAATAGGCCAAGATCATCAGTTAAGGCTTCCTCCTCCAGCTGTCGTAAAGCTTCTGCAAGATTAGGATTAGGATCGCACTTAGGTGACACCAAGGTCTGGCGCAACTTGGCATAGTTCGGCCATAACATCGACCCCCAACTCAATAAACGAGGTTGTAGAAGCTCTAAAGCAGACACCAAAACCGACACGCTCAACACGATCGCCGTGATTACGGCAATCACATTCAGCTCCCTCCCAGGCAAAGAGGAAGATTCAGACACATTCATAAAACAATATCATTCTCTGTCATCAGCACTGCATTCATAAGCTGTTGGTTCAGATTGACACCGCACTTTACGTAATACGCTCAGCATTTTAGCATCGTAATAACCTTGATTACGCATCGCAATGCGTGCTTGACGCAAAACTTCCATATAATCCAAACGTTGCTGTTTAGTGATCGACATCCATAATTCTTCAGCTATATCAGCTTCAGAAGACTTAGCCACACTGAGCATGCCCTCAAAACTGGCCAAAGTAAAATCCCTTGAACGTTGCCCAAAACCTTCAACAAAGCGGTCATGACGCACAATCACCTGCATAGTCAACTGACCTATTGGAAATTCTATGACGCCTCCTTGTGGCTCAAGCCCTTTATGCAACTCCATCGCTTGATACACAATAGCAGGTCCAAAGACCACATCAACCGCACCGTTGTTAAATTTACTGTACATCGTTGCAACATTTGAAGCCACAGGTGCCGCCCCCAGTTTCAGAACCATTTGTTTCTGAGCCGGATCAGAGTCCAAAACCGCAAAACGCTTGCCCGCTAATTCTGCCACCGAGTCAATAGACCGATCACTCACATACAGATAAGCTGCACCAGCAGGATATAAACCCACAACCTCAAACTCACCTTGACGCATTAAACGTGCGGCTTTCGACCCCATCAACGTTACTAGAGCTGTCTTTAAGTGCTGATAACTGGGAATAGCCCCCACTGAATCTAAAGTTCCAGTAAAACTGTTAAATTGACGCCCCTGAAACCCCGTTAAGACCACCCCATCACAATGACCTGCCTTGAAATCATCCGCAGCAACCCGCTCATCCGTATAAGCTTTTAATTTAATCCGAGATCCCCACTCCAAAGCAGAAATTGCATAATCTTGCATTTTTTGATAGATAGGGCCATTGGAACCAATAGGGTCAAAAACACACAAGATGTTTTGATGTGTCTGGATTTTAGCCATAGCCGATTGAAAAAAAAGCCCAGCTAAACACAACATTAACTGAATAATAATACGAAGGTCTTTCATCGTGCTCTCCTTGTCACTCAATAAAAGTATAAAATAATAAACTATAGTAACTCCTCAATATCAACCGCATCTATTTGATTTTGTTCAGTCTCGTCCCAAAAGCGACCAAACATACCTGGCGGGGTTCTACTGCCTGTTGCCTCTGTCCATAATCGATCAGAAAGCATTTGCATTTGTAACTGTGCCACTTTATCAAACAAAGCCCAGCGGACATTCAGTTTTTTTGGGGTCATCATAAAAAATGATGCAATGATCCTACGCACAGCCTCTGTATTACCTCTATTTAAATAAACTTGTGCCTCTAACACCAAGGCCAAACGCACCCCTTGCTCAACACCAATCATACCGGCTTGCTTCAATGCTGCTGCCGATCGTTCAACTTGATCTTGCTGCGCTAAAGTCATTTGCACAGCTGCATGCAAAGCTATGGGTACTCCCCACCACTGTTGCCCTTCTACACACATAGCAGCTCTACCTGCCTTATTAGCAATATCCAAGGGCACAGCTAAAAGCCGCTCGGCACGATTATCATAATAAACAGCTTGCACTCCGCTTAACATCGCCATCAACCAAGCAAGTTGTTCGAACTCATTTCTAAAACTAGGACAATCTTGACCAATGTCTACCTGAAAGTACTGTTCAGCCTCCTGATAAGCTCGCCAATATCGAGTTGCAGCTTGCATCAATAAACGTTTTTCACTGAAGAGTGCATCTCGAGCACCAGCTGTATCTTCCATATACACCGAACGCAAATAACGCAATTCTTCTGCCCAGGCTTTTTCAGCATCACACTGACCCGACATCATCCAAAATAAGATAGGTAAAGTATTTTCATCATTGATCAACTCACGCAAAGATAAAAAAAACGCAGAAAAAGCCTCAGACATGGAGCAGGCTAAAGCCAGATCATGACTGGCCATCGTATAAGGAACTGTGTACTTTTCAGCCATTCCACTCATCAGTTGAGCCGTATTCTTATGCATAAAAGTACTACATCCTCCCAACAAAAGAATCAAGACAAAAAAAACACGCACTCTGGTAGCATTCAAAGATCTATGTAAGTTAAAACTCATCAAACCGACCACTCCTAATAAAACTCAATAAAACTCAATAAAACTCTTCACAGCTACTGCTAATTAACGTTCTCTATAAATGCATCATTCTCAACGACAGTAACGACTGATTTCTGCCAATAATCGCGGTAAAATCTTTAAGTGCGCACCTAAAATTGGATTACCTGTCATCAACAAAGCCACCATGGTATTTGTTTTTGTGTTACCCCAGCACATCTTTGTGGTAAAACCAATATGACCAAAAGCATGTTCAGAAAAAGGCCCCCACAATCCAACTGGATTCGCGCCCAACATAAAACCAGCACTATAACGTACAGGCAACAAAAACATTTTATCAATCTCAAACTTGCTCACGGGAACCAATGCATCCTCAACGCAATTTGGTTTGATAATTTGACGGCCCTCATAATACCCTCTATCACTCACCATCTGTAAAAAACGACAAATCTCCTCAGGCGTCGCAAATAAATTCACCGCCGGGACCACCGACTTTAAAAAACGGTCATGATTAGACAAAGCTACTACATCGTCTATCCCTGTCCCTAGTATCCGACTCAACCAAAAATGTACCAACTTTGGAGGCGTAGGACCAGTCACATAGTTTACAGCACACAAGGATTGCTGCAATTCCGCCAAACCATAATTAAAGTACTTCATGCCCATAGGTTTACAAAAAGCTTGATCGATCAAGCTCCTTAATGATTGACCCGAAACTTTCTCACACAAAGCACCTAATAAAAAACCCGCCGTCACAGCATGATAAGCAGGTGATTTATACTTACCTTTTTGTGGTGTCATTTGACCAATTTTACTGAGAACAGCCGGCGTATCAAAAATAATATGAGTACTATCGAACTCGGACAGAGAAGGAATTCCTGCCCTGTGAGTCAGTAAATCCCGAAGCAACAGCCGTCCAACATCCGCATGCTTGAAATCTCCCAAATAGTACCCTACTTCACGCTCAAGCTCTAACAACCTCTCGCCGACCAAATAATGCACAGCCATAGCTACAACCATTTTAGAAGCAGAAAACAAGCAGAGTGGGGTATCAGGCGTCATTTTAGCCGGCTTTGTGCCGATATCATGCTCAGTATAATGAGACAGATACCCCACAGAACGATTGATTACAACACGATTTTGGTGACGTAAACAAAAGCTAAGACCCGGAAACAAACCGGTTTGATACAGTTGTTCCACCACAGACCACAGTTTTTCCTTACTTCCCACAGCCATACCGACCTCTGACTCCGAGGTCTCAACGTGAGTATCTACTGTTACACACGACATGTGGTCTTGAAAAGTACGACTCAAATTAACAGACTCATTTTACATTTATTGACTTTCATAACCCTTACTTGACTTACATTCGAACAATTAAAATCTAGAGCACCGCCACATAGAATAAGCTGAATAATACTTTGTTTAAATCCTCTGAATTTGAGTATACTCTCGTTTTGATTACTACCAATCAAAGCCGAGTGAACACAGCTACCCACTATAGTAACAGGATGTAAGCTTTCACCCAATAGAAATTAAGAGCAAGTTGCCATATGAGCAAAGTATACACTGGAATAAAAAGCGCATTAAGGTTAACAAAAACCGCTTATCTTGTTGGAAACACAGGCTTAAGCTGGATAAAAAAAGATCGACCACCTACACCTAAATTATTAAGGCAACTTTTCGAGCGCTTAGGGACCACCTATATCAAGCTAGGCCAGTTCATTGCCAGCTCTCCTTCTTTTTTCCCCGAAGAGTACGTTGAAGAATTTCAACACTGTCTGGATAACACACCACCTGTGCTTTTTTCTGTTATAGCCCAACGCATACAAGAAGAACTCAAACAACCCATCTACCAAATATTTAAAACTATTGACCCAACTCCCTTAGCATCCGCCTCCATAGCACAGGTACATGCAGCGACTTTAATCAACAATGAGGACGTCGTCATCAAGGTACAAAAGCCTGGAGTACAAAACATTTTACTGACAGATATGAATTTCCTATACGCCAGTGCTCGTTTACTTGAGTTACTTTCTCCTAACCTAGCAATGGCATCATTATCTGAAATCATAGAAGAAATCCAAACCAGCATGCTGGCTGAATGTGATTTTTACCAAGAAGCGCAAAATATGCGTGATTTCCAACGATTTCTACAAGAAACCAACAACACACAAGTGATTACCCCCAAGATCTATGAACATGCCAGCAGTTTAAAAGTACTGACTATGGAACGTATTTATGGCACCCCCTTCACCAGCCTTGAGCAAGTGCGTCACGATGTAGCTGACCCACAACAAAGCTTAATCAATGCTATGAACACCTGGTTTTCTAGTGTACTAACAGCCCCCTCTTTTCATGCCGATGTACACGCTGGAAACTTATTTGCATTAAGTGATGGGCGGGTTGCATTTATTGACTTTGGTATTGTCGGGCGTATTAATCCCAATACTTGGACTGCTATCACTCAATTTATTAACGCAATCACGTTAAGTGACTTTGCAGGCATGGCACAAGCTATGGTAGACATTGGCATGACCAAAGGCTCCATCGACGTAAAACAGTTGGCTGAAGATATTCAATCTTTGTATTTATCAATGGAGCGTTTCAATACACCTAAACCTGAAAACGATACAAGCCTGGACCAAGAAATCAATCATCTTTTAATGAAAACCATTGGCTTGGGCAAACAACATGGCATTCACTTTCCGCGTGAATTTGCTCTGTTGCTGAAGCAAATCTTATATTTTGATCGATATTTGCAACTACTAGCGCCGGATGTAGATATATTTTCTGACAATCGTTTTTCAGCATTGGCTGAAGTGTTACAGTAAATTATATTTTCTCATTTACTCAAAATATAGTCGGAAGACGGTGAATAGGCCAAGGGAAACTTCCCCCTCAACATTAATTCCATCTGGGAACGTACACGAAATAACTTTAAAATATTTACACTGACCGAGACGTGTTGAGGTTTCATAAATTGAACTTAAATAAATCAGTTGGATCGCAATTGAGGTAGAAAAATGTTTCAAATAATGCGACAAGGCCTTGCATGTATTGGTTTTAACAGAGGGGGAACGCGGTTTCAAGAAGATCGAAACTTTGAAATACAGACAAATCCAAGGCTTTTGTCTCTTAGTAATTTGTATCAAAATATTAGGCAAGCGTCCGATAGACTAGCAGATGATATGTTGCGCAATGTGACCGTTCTTATGCAATGTTACTATTATAATCAGGAGAAACAATCAACTTTACTGACTTACTTGGTTCTTTCAAATATTTTCAGATTATTCAATAGTTCCTTTTATGTGAATCTCACTTTTTTACAAATTGTATTTACGATGAGACACATGATGGATGATCATGAGCTTCATCGTGCCTTACAGGGTGATCCAGATGCTCAGTGTGAAGTGTTATTGCGCATTGGGGATAAAATGGTTTTTGATGCTTTGATTTGTAGCGCGTTCTTCATTTCTGGTCAGATGATAAAAAAGCTTCCAGATACTTGGAAGAGCTGTATACATAACTTTTGTGCTCCTAATACGGTGAGTTTTTTACTTGACAAGAGCAAAAAAACGCTTTTTGCTTGGAATGTATCGAAAACAAAACCACCTGGTGAAACCAAATTTTTTCAATCCTTATATAAAAGAATAAAGATCATACGTTCACTGGTCACATTAGGATTGAACCCTTACTCTGAGAATACAAAAAGTGATGTTGGCAAAGCATATAGACTTGCTGCCTTGAGACATCATCCAGATCATAAGGCGGGAGATGTGGGTGCTATGGTGAGGGTCAACAGCGCATATGAGTTGTTAAAAATTTTAACAGAACAGTGTCCTCTCACTTTAAAACGACTTCTTTTGTCACCGCATTGTCCGGAAGATGGTAGCTTTGTAAAAGATTCAAGCATACCTTCAGTGCTGGGTTCTGTTAGTGATGGCAGTTCTGGCATTACGCAAGCGATATATGAACATGCGACTTCGGCAGACAATACTGGAGCACTAATCAACGATTTGATACCTAATATTGCCTTATTGCTAATGACAGCTTCAAAATTAAACTTGCAAAATGCATTACATGTGAAGCCAGCTGCTCTTTTTAAATTTGCCCTTCCTAGCACATTAATGTTTCTTGTTAAAACCCCGGTAAGTGTTGCAGATTCTAAGTTACAGGGCTGCCTAGCAATAATTGATCAACAATGTAACTATTTGATTATATTTAAAATTAAAGTAGTATGACCTCCTTTTGGCAGCGATTCAGAGTTCAAATATTAATCGATCAAGAAACCATTTAAATTCAAATAGTTAAAAGATTTTGTTCGAACAGTTAAAAAAATATTTTTCTTG
>JANQJO010000062.1 GCA_028281605.1 Pseudomonadales bacterium | reverse complement strand
TCGGGATGTGAATGCAGCCATGAATTTAAAGAATTTGGCGGTGAGTTCCACCGTGTCAGCCTGTGGAGAGGAAGGCGCTGGCCAGAGTTGCAAGACTTTGGTGAAACCGGCCTCTATGAAGCAGGAAGTTAACGCCATAACCACCTATGGATAGGTTTAACGGAACGGTTACTTGTCAATAGCTAATCTACCTACCACCGCTGTACAATGACCAACCGAACATAATGACTGATAAACTATATCAATTTAACTACTCAATATTTTAAGGTTATGCAATGGCTATTTCCGTCGGTACAAGTAATAGAGCACAAGCTCTTGAGAATGGTCCTTCAAGTGATTGGGGGTATTTAGAGGCGGGTCTAATAGACAAAGTTGTCAGTTGTCTTTTAGATCAGATAAAACCTGACACTTCTCCCTTTAATACTAAGCAGGTTTACAAAAATGTTGTAGATATGCGTGCAGTGAATAGACACTGGAACACTCAAATTGATAACAGCAATCAGCTTCAAAGAATGCCCAAATATTTAACATTATCACTTTCACCATCATATCAAACCGTTTACTACAAAAATATGTTCGAAAAATCATTTAAACCCTTTCCTAAGCTAGCTCTAGCTATACTATTAATAGCGAATAACTCCGAAGAGCAAAATTTAATTCTTCAGAATCTTCGCAACTTAATAGCAACATTCCCAGGTGGATCTGAAAAACAATTTATCAGTCATCTTAACCTTGCTGCTCCAATAGGGACCCAACTAAATGATACGATGCTAACGACTCTTAGTAATGCTTTTCCAAATATAAGATCACTATTACTAATCAGTGCTATAAAGATTACTACTTATGAAAGCTTAAAAAATTTTCGAAAATTAGAAGAGTTAACGTTACACATCTTTCCTCATCAAACCATAACCCCTTCTGTAGCATCTTCACTAACAAATTTAAAGAAACTTAGCCTGCGTGATAGCGATTGTAAAAACTACAATTTTTTGCAGCACTTCTCCTCATTAGAAAGTCTTGATGTAAGTCATACTGATTTTTCAGACCTGACACTATTGGAAAATTTCACAAACCTACAACAAATCAACCTAAGGAGTAATCGCTCGAAAGGTCTTACTCTTACAAAAGAGCAATTACTTGAATTCAAAAGCAACCATCCAGAAATAAAGGTGTTAACAAACTATGATGATGAAATTTAAATCATAGCCACGCCGCATTCATAATTCATATAATTAATCAATGGCACTTAATTAAGTGCCATTAATCTCAAAATAATTTTTCTATAAAACACATTGCTCTGATTCCCTACATCGGACGCTACAAACAGGCCTATTTGGTTATTGACCAAAATAACGGAAATATCATTGGCAAACTCCCATAGTAACTGTACAAAGTATCGAGGTTTATGGCAAAACAGCTGTCCACCATGAAGGAGAAGGAGTTGTCGGTTTTCCCTCCTCAATCGGTTTTCCCTCCTCAATGAGTTCAAGCAATTTGTCTATTGTCAATTGTTGTCTTAACAATTTTGCCAGTAGATCAATTTCAGAGTCAACACAATGGCCCTTTGATGCTCTCTCGTTGACCGATTTCATAAGAATTGAGCGGCCTTTTTCACACAAATTTGCATTTTTGACTATGAGTGAACAAGTCCTTACAATTACAAAAGTAACCCGCTCATCCATATCCATAAAAGTAACCTTCTCATTTTTGCCTTCTCTGAGGGAGGTGATACAGTTAAGAGCCTCATTAAAAAGAATTTCAGCACTTTCTGAACCCAGTTTTAGACAAAATTTTTCAATAAATTCGTTTATATTGAAACCCTGTATTGGAATGCCTACCGTATGCAAAAGGATTAAATGACCACCCTTTTGCAGAACACACCTCAACAAACTCAAACCTTGCTCCGGACTAAGCTCTAGATTCATGTTGTACAATACAATACAACGGAAGTAAAGAGAGGAATATGATAAGCTTTTGTCTCCACAATCACCACATAGCCTATTAAAAAATTCCTGACTCTCCGCAGAATTAAGCGTTACCGTTTTTGCTATATTGATCAAACGTGAGGATATATCTTTGCAAGAAGTAGGCATCGCAACAAAATCACAAAAAATGGTTAAAATTTCTAGAACCTGTGACCTTGAAAGATACGGTAACGCGGTTTTCTCTATATCCTCCAGAATCTCTTCTGCTTCGTGTCGCACATCATCATCCGGACCGCATTTACTCTTATTCACACATGTAACACCCAACTGAACCAATGAATTGTGCATTTCTGAAATCGATTGCGCTTTTACATTTTCTGTTTTTCCATATTTCGTTAGCATTTTGCTGAAAATAACACTTGTAGCAACCTCAGCATATAAGTTTTTAAGTTCTGTTTTTACCAACATCACAGTCTGAGTAGTCGACAGATCTTCCAACCAAGCTAAAGCATCGTAGATTTCCGCCTCTAACAACTGTGTATGCGAGAAGTACAACGAAGCAGCTCTTACACTAGGCACCTCCGATGAAAGCCCTTTTTGCAAAGCGGGTATCTGATAAAAATCTTTTTCTTGCGTTCGTACTTGACTCTCTAAAGTTTTCACTACCCTGCATATTTCTTTTCCAATTTCATAACAATAAACGCTATGTTGTCTTGATAAAATAAAAAGAACAATCTCCACACTTTTAGCAAGCAACGTTGATGTTAACTGCTGTCCAAAGGTCTCCATCCCTTTTATAAAGCAGCGTGCATAACATATTGAAACAACATCACTGCCTCCATAGCACACACTATACAAATCGAACATTTGTTGCATCATCTTTTTGAATGTACAATCCATTGGCCGTTGCGCAAGTCGTACAATAATGAGTGTGCATAAGATCATTTTATGCATTGATTGTTTAAAATTTCCTTGAATTATCTTTTCCCCCAACTGAATAACATCTTCTTCTGACAACTTATATAACAAAATTTCTTGTAAGCTTTTAAAACAAAAAAAACTATGGTAGTGGTCATCATTCGGATTGTCAGCGATCGGAACGACAAACGAATCCAGTGCTTTCACAAAAGTATTTAGGGTCTTTCTAGTCATATCGATGTCAAAACATGAAGCAGACATGATCAGAAAATTTAAGTCATCAAGTGTAATACTAGCCGGTTCTCCCAATATTTTATCTATTTTTTCTTTCACAGAGTCTTGCTTCAACAGTTTAGGAAAAAGCAAATCTCCAATACAAATCATATATGAATAATTATTATAAGAAGACCAAAAATCTAACCGACGCCATCCACCTATTGTAATATCAAATTCTTTTCGGTTTTCTCGCAACAGATTAAAAACGTCAACGGCATGATCTACATCTAAATCATTGATAATAGCTCGTAAAGCATTAACAATATAATTAATACGCTGAGAAAATCTTTTTTCTCCAGCAAACAGAATACTCTTCAACACGTTTGTTTTTTGATCAACAGATATGCTCTTTAGTTTTATGGAATGAAGTAAAAGTTTGCACAATACAACAGCGGCCACATCACTATACAAATAAGTTTTTTCCTTAACCATACCTGCTATCTTCTCTTTAACTTTTTCAGCAACAGCAAAAAGTTTCTTTGGACTCAAACAATCAATTAAGTTTTCTATGAACTTCTCATACTCTTGTAACAACTTATCTTTACTATGCTTATTAGAAAAAGTAAGCAACTCCAACAACGTTTCTTCAATTTTTTCTTCATCTAGCAGTTTAACAGAAAGAGTTAATTGATTTAATTGTTTTATGCTTATTCTCTCACCAAAGCTACTCATAACTGCACGAAAGCAAATGCTAAAAAATTCATTGATAGTACTTATACCATCTATTGAACTTAACTTGATTTTGGTTACTGAGTTAATCAATGCATCAGCCAGCTCATTTTTAATATGGCGATCGTAATAATCAGAGTTATGTATTACACACTCGAGTACAACAGGCAGTTGCTTAAGTTCGAGTCTAGGCGCCAAATGTGTTAGAACTGGAAATTCTAAAGGGTCCCAACTTCGACTACGCTCGCTCTGTTTTAAAATTAGATGTTCACATAATAAATTCATCTTATCATTATTAAGTTCATCCAATTTAAGTTGAGCTAACAATGGATCTCTGAATACGCGTAACCTCATCGAGTAACCGCGATTATAAAAACACCTGTTAAGTTTTATAACAGTGATTAAAGTATCAATTATCTGATTGGAATCATCGATGAAATCGTACCAAGGTTTTAAAGAATCTAGGACAACACTCATCTTGCCTATCTTATTGTCCAAGTCATCCCTTTCTCCGTTGCTGTTCATCTCATCTAATTTTTTAAAAACCAATAAGAATATACGTTGTATTTGCTCTTTTTGACTACCTTCTACTGTACCTCGATCTTTTATGGGGAAACGAGGAAACAAGCGATACAACGTTTTTAATAATACAGCCGCAGCAATGGTTGTATCTTCATTTTCTTTATTTTCCTTCCCCAAGTTTAATTCCAATGAAGATAAAATGGCACAAAAAGCTTGTTTAGCCCAGACATCTTTAATTTTTCCAGCGATACCTCTAGGTAAAACAGACACTTGATCCATCATCCCATAAATCTGCTTTTGATCAGTAGACGCTCCTTCACCATCAGCTTGCTGTTGCTGTCTCAACGGATTATCGGTGCTATTGGCGCTACCTATTCTACTATATTGAATATTTCGAAAGAAATTGAGCATATTCAAAACCCCACTATTATCAGTAATCCAAAGTCCAAACATTAACCCAACGAGAAAATTTACCGTTAAGGCCCAGACACCAAAAGTAAAACAGAGGACTGGGCACAATAATGATGGCTTGTATTTTGTCTGAAGGTCTTCTTAATCAATCGTCTTTTTCTATTTTACTCTTAAAGACACCCTACCTACCAATGAGGAAACCAAGCCCTTACAAAACGCAGCAGGCAGCAAGGAATATTCTATTATGCATATAAAAAGTTTAAATTCAACATTATAACTTTTCTACTTTTTGATGAATTGCCAGGCATATCAGACTAGCCTGACAGATAATGACAAGTTCAGTGCCGCCTTTGAATTCTTGAATGCATTTCTTAATTGTGTTTCTGGACAGTCTGTGAGAGATATTATCCGATGTATAAAATGTCTATCGATGGATGTTGGGATAAACAAAAATACGGCTTTGTAAAAACTGAGCCCTGAACCATCTGCTTTAACTCTTTAAGGGAAGGTTCGACTTCTTTAAACCATTTGAAAGATTTCATTCAATTCCTGAATTTTAGACGGACTTTGACTGTGGCGCTGAGATCTTGTCATTTACCATGAAAATGCAATTTTCATCACCCAAGGTGGCGAAAATTACATCGCTCATGGCTGTTTCACTTGAGCTTATTTTACTAATCACCCTATAAAAAAAAATAGATGCAAAGTGTTACGAAACGTATTATAGTGCAACCCTTTGTTACAAAAGTGTAACGAAACTTTACACCCCGGCCACTAATTATAACTCAATCAATTTCAGGCTGCATCAACTGTCTCTAATAACTTATTACAGGTGACACCATGAAAACGATGAATACCTTTCTAAAACGATTATATTTACTCGCCTGGATCAGCACTTTCTTACTTCTGACCGCTTGCGGCGCTACAAACGGAACAAACAATAATACGAATAACACAACCAATACCTCATGCAGATCTAATCTTGGACCTAATGACGTTGTCTTTAATCGAATTGATCTTAATGCAGACAACATTGCAGACATTCCAATCACATTGACTTTTCTGTTCGACGGCTATAGAAAACTTGTTTTTGGTCAAGGCATTGCTTTAGAACATTTTAGCGCAACAAAGCAAATACCTAATGTTGAACTTATCATAGAAGGTGCCGGTCGCATCGTACTCGAAGATTACAGTAGCGGCAACCTACCCTCTCAGATCACTGTGGGAAACACCGTTTTCGACGGAGAAACATTTATCGAATACCTGCTAGCAGGTGGTCATTTCAAACAACAGCACAACACCAGAATGCAAATACCAATCAATGTTCCACCCCCCTTATTTCCTAGCCCCGTTACAAACAGTGAAATGCCTTTAAACGTACCGCCCCCTTTGCTTCCTGAGCTCATTGTGGATGGCAAAATACCGCCAGTTGAACCTCCTCCACTCTTCCCAGCCATCAGCAGTAACGGCCAAATACCGCTAAATGTGCCACCTCCTTTATCCCCTGAACCTATTGTGGGAGGCCAAATGCCTCCTAATACACCGCCCCCTTTGTTTCCTAACTGCTGAACAGGTTAACATAAAGTCAAATAAAATCAGTTTATTAGAGCGTATTGAAGTTTCATAAATTGAGGCAAAATTGTGTTCTGATTCTGGCCAATTTATGAAACTTCAACACGTCTCACTACTTTGTCACAAAGAAAACACGCTTTTAAAATTGACCTAAACTGTAAGAGTTATAAAATATAAGCAATCTTATGGATTATTACTCTTAAACCTTGATAGCCGTTTTTATAAAAACGGCTATCTTATGTACACTACACCTAAACAAAGATATCTCATATTTATATACGTTATAGATACAATCAACCATGAAATTAACTCCTGCACTTGCAAACCAGCTGTACAATCAATCCCACACAGACAGGCCATACCTTAAATTCAATCTTTTATCATTAATCGCTTTACTCTCTACTCTAGCAGCAGGTTGTCAATTATTACCCATAGCACAAGATCAAACCTCTAACGAGCCTGATACAAAAAAAACTGTTGATTGGATACCAGAAGATGGCCCTAGACTGATCAGCATTGAAGACCTCATAGATGAAACATTCGAATCATCCGAAACAAAAAAACCGATAGACTCAACACCCTTACCTAAAGCAAAAGCCAATGCAGCTGAAGCCGCGCTCTTGGACCCTATTTTACCCAGCATATCTAAAAGTAAATTCGCTGACGATACAGCTCTTTTATACGAAGATCACCCCATCTCAGCCGATCTGTGGGATCGTATCAGAGCAGGCTTTAGCCTTGAGCTGTCCTTAAACAATAAACGCATCATAACCCAACGTAACTGGTACATAGAGCACCGAAGCTATCTGGCTCGTGTACTGAAACGAGCGCAGCCTTACTTGCACTACATCGTAACTGAAATAGAAAAAAGAAAATTACCGCTAGAGTTAGCACTGCTGCCTGTCGTTGAAAGTGCTTACGACCCTTTTGCCTATTCACGTAGCCAAGCTGCTGGCATCTGGCAATTTATTCCCAGCACAGCAGCTATCTACGGCATGAAACCAAATTGGTGGTATGACGGCAGACGAGACATTATCACTTCTACACAAGCTGCTTTAGCCTATTTAGAAAAACTCAACATCACTTTTGAAGGTGACTGGTACCTTGCTCTTGCCTCTTATAATGCAGGTGCTGGCACCGTTAAACGCGCTATACGCCACAATCAACAGAAAGGCAAACCCGTGGATTATTGGTCATTGCCATTATCAAAAGAAACCCGTCACTATGTACCAAAACTACTGGCCATTGCTCAAATCGTCCAAAACCCACATTTATATAGCGTTAATATCGAGCCTATCAATAACCAGCCGTACTTTTCAGTGGTCGAAACCGGTGGACAAATCGACTTATCAATGGCAGCTGATCTAAGCGGCATTCCTCTGAAAAAACTTTACCAGCTCAATCCAGGCTTTAATCGTTGGGCCTCTAATCCTAAAGGCCCTCATCGACTTCTGGTTCCCGCAACAAAAGCAGAAAAACTATATACCGCTTTATTAGAAATTCCCCCAGAACGCCGCATTCAATGGAAATACTATAAAATTAGGCCTGGTGACACACTCATCAATATTTCAGAAAAATACAACACCAGCACAAAGTACTTAATGCAAGCCAACCACCTTAAAACACCTAGGATTCGTGCAGGAGACTCCTTACTCATTCCAATAGCTTCTCGCAAACAAAGGCAATACTTACGAATGCTAGCACAGCGTAAAAAAATGGAACGGGCAAAAAAGCATGAAGATAAAACAAAAACTTATTATACCGTTAAACACGGCGATACCTTATGGAGTATCTCACAACAACTTGGCGTTAATGTACAAGCCTTGATGCAAGATAACGACATTAAACCCAGTGACACCTTATCCATTGGCGATCAATTAGTGGTGTGGCTGGATACCAACACCATAGAAGCACTAACACCAGCCCTGCATGCTGGACCAACAGCAATTAGAAAAATAAACTATATGGTACGTTCCGGCGATTCCTTACACGCCATTGCCAATCGTTTCAATATAACAGTCAACGATATCACTCAATGGAATACTTTAGATCAAAACAAATATCTTCAACCAGGTCAAACACTAACACTTTATATTGACGTCACCAAATCATTAGGACCATAAATGTAGCAATTTACTTGAAACTCAATTCGGTAGTTTATTTATTTCTTAACACCTCCTTAGGCACAAAGACATCATCTTGCCCATAATCAAAAAGTTAATATAGACTATACTTTAGCGAGTATGGATACAGACTCCCCACTATTACGCGCCTCTAAAATACTGGGCCAATTGCAAGGACATTGGCAAAAAATTGTCATTGGCAAACCAGAAGCACTGCGATCAGTCATGATTAATCTATTATGCAGAGGCCATTTATTGCTGGAAGACCCCCCGGGGCTAGGCAAAACAACTTTAGCCAAATTAGTAGCCAAGAGCATTGCATTAACGTTCAAGCGCATTCAATGCACACCCGACCTACTCCCAGCCGATATAACAGGCGTTAATATTTACGATCCGAAAAACCAAGCATTTAATTTTTTACCAGGCCCAATTTTTAGCGACATTTTATTGGTAGATGAAATCAATCGAACCTCACCCCGTACACAATCGGCTTTACTAGAAGCTATGGCAGAACGTACAGTTACAATTGACAGAGAAACTCACACCTTATCTAAAAACTTCATGGTTATTGCCACACAAAACCCTACTGACTTCAGTGGAACCTATCCACTACCAGAAGCCCAGTTGGATCGTTTTTTTATGCGTCTCTCCTTAGGTTACTCCAGCCCTGAAAACGAAGCGCGCATTATGATGTTAAATCAAAAAAAAGATCCCACAGCAGGCATTGCCCCTGTACTTAAAAAAGATCAATTGGTCAAACTACAAGAGTTAATTCATACAGTTAACATAGATCAAAAAATTATTGACTATATTGTTAGCTTGGTACAAGCCACACGCAATCATAATAAAGTCCGTTTAGGGGCTAGCCCACGCGCTGCAATTGCTCTTATGAAAGCCAGCCAGGCCCTAGCACTGCTTGAAGGCAGCCACTTTGTTACACCATTGATGATACAAGAACTTCTTCCCTCCATACTAGAACATCGAATATTACTGCGCAATGCCAGTGAAAGTACAGAGGCTGTTTTAAAAAATATTATTAAACAAACCAATGTCCCTGACATGCCCATTGAGGCTGATGACAGTGATGTTGATGAAATTGTCACTGACTTGGAAGTCGGAAATTTTAAACCAATAAGTAAATGAGCCAATCTGCCTTTAGCCACTTTATACTCTCACCCAAATCACAGGCCCTACTAAAACGCTGGTTGAATTTGCATATTGTCATTTGGATACTCGCATTGAGCAGTTTTTTCATTGCTTGGAACCGTGGACTGACACTTTTATACGGACTGTTTTCATTACTGGCAGCTGTACTGCTGATTTCCTACTTTTTCCCAATATTACAATTGCGTAATTTAAAAATAAAAAGAATCATCAAAGAAGATTTTCACGTTGGTCAAATGGGTCATTTTTATTATCAGATCTCAAGCACACATAAAATACGACACATTAAACTTGAAGAAACACTCAGTTTCAGTCAAAACCAAAAACCCAAAGTATTTATTCAAGAATTAACAGGAATAAAAACTCAAGGGAAGGTAAGTTTTCAATGTACACAAAGAGGCTGTTTTCAATTAAGCGCCCTTAAAGTTTCATCAGCTTACCCTTTCGGTATCTTCACTTTTTTTAAAACAATCAAAGTATGCACAAAAAACATTCTTGTATTTCCTAAGACTGTTGAACTGTTTACATTACCCATACCGATTCGTGCAAACGCCACCAGCCTCGGAGAAATCGCCATCGCTGAACAAAATGGTCGAGGAGAGTTTCTAAACGTTCGAGAATACAAGCCAGGAGATGAAATCAGCAGGCTTAATTGGAAAGCCTACGCACGCTACCAGCAATGGACCGTTAAAGAATACGAGCGCAGTGACCAATCGACCTTATTAGTGGTACTGGACTGCCAGCCGAGCTTTAAACTAGGTGTTGGCAATGACTCCACCTTTGAGTATGCTATCACCCTTACCGCTTCCATGTTACAATACGCGACTAGACACGGCATACAAAGCTATTTTGTTACCTATGACAGCCAACTGTGGGAACACAACATACCACCCCACACACCAGATCTATATGCTCTGTTTGAATGCCTGGCCAAACTCAATTGTAACAGTCAAGAAGCGTACTTACCTTTAGTAGAATATGCACATCACCGTTTTCCCAATGCAAATCTAATCACCACCTTCCGTCTAGATAGCCAAGAATCGCAACCAAAACTGGCTGCACAGATTACCCATATTGATCTAACCATGAACAGCAATAGCTTCAATTATCCTATTCAAATTGACATTCAAACTAAATCACAAAAACAAGGCAACCGTTTAACCTATGAGCTTTATGCAGCACAAGCCTTGGAGCATATCTTTCAATGACTTTTAATATAATTAATATAAAAAGTCGCGATAGAACACATAATCAGCATCACACTCTCAATGAAGTTGACTGCACCTTTTCAGTACAAACAATTCAATGGTATGCCAGCACTCTAGGTGTTACAGCTGGAGCTGTTTTATTCGCAACGATGGGTCTAGCCAGCGCAATACTTGTATTACTCGTCACCACATTCGCCAGTTATTTTTATTTATCAAAAATACGCTTAATCCACGAACACAACACGCTTTATAATAAGATATCTGAACAACTTGCAGTGGCAAGCCTACTCATTTTCATGGCATCTATCGTTTTTTTCAATATCTTAATTGCACTATTAATTTTTCTATACTGTGCGCAGTGGGCTTTAATTTTTCAGACCTATGATTATCGTCGTTTTTACATTGGTATGGCGGTCAGTTTTGCTGGCATCTGCGTGGGTGCAGCTGAATCAAAAACAGGAACTTACTTGTTATTTTTTATAATATACGCCACTACGGCTTGCATTACTTTAGGCTATGCCTACTTAGATCAACAACAAAGTACAAATGACTTGTCTTGGAGCAAATCCGATCGCCTACGCATTAGTGGTATTTTATTTATGACAACGGCTGTTATTTACTTATTGATACCTCGCTTCCCCGCCGGCAGCTTAATGGCAAGACCTGCCTCTCAGCATTTCTATGAAAACAGGGTCTGGGAAGCAGAAGCACAAAAAAATGAAACTCAAAATGTTCAAGACCAACTCGATGAATTAATAAAAGAGAAGCATCAACAAACAAAAAATAAAGAAGATTTAAACAGTCGTGGTAATAGTCGGCATTGGCGAAAATCTGGTTTCTCATATCGTGGCTTTGAGCAATCCTTTGACATCAATAACCCCGACGATAAAGGCGATCGTTTCAGCAATCGTATTATAGCCCGCGTTCGTGCCGACAGCCCTAATTATTTACGCGCACAGATCTTCGATCTTTTTGATGGTATTCGGTGGCACAGTTCATCAGACAAATTAGCAAAATTACTGCCCAATAAACGCAATTTCAAGCTCAGTTCTACTCATCAGCAAAATTTCTCCAATATCAGTCGATACGAGGTTATTATTGAAGAACAACTTGGGGATTATATTCCAGCTGCTGCCGTTCCAATCACTTTAGAGTTCCCAAGCTCTAGCATCGGCATCGACCTTTTTGGACAACTACGTTCCCCAGATCCATTAAAACCGGGAACCTCTTATGCCGTAGAGTCAGAATACTCTGTACAGGATGGCAGATTATTTGCTGAATTAGATTATCAAGCTTTGGACTCATACACACAATTGCCAGAAAAATTAGACCAGCGTATTATCAACTTAACCAATAGTATCACTCAAAACGCCTACAATGAACTGGAAACAGCACTGGCACTCGAAAAATATTTACGCAATCAGTATCAATACGATCTGGATTCAGTGTTTAATTCACAAAATAAAACACCTTTAGCAACTTTTTTATTTGAAAAAAAGAGCGGGCACTGCGAATACTTTGCTAGCGCTCTGGCCATCATGCTCCGCACTCAAAACATACCTTCTCGTTTGGTTACAGGGTTCTCAGCAACCAATCGCAATCCTTTAACAGGCTATTACGATGTTTACGCATTAGACGGTCACGCATGGGTTGAAGCTTATGTAGACAAACGTGGCTGGGTCATTCTGGAACCAACAGCTTACTACAATGGGCCCCTTCCAAAAGACGAAAAGCTCTCAGCTAAACAAATCAACCAGTATGTAGAACGACTCTTACGCCAAGAGAAAGCACTAAATCAAGGGGAATTTTCCTTCAGCACACTTACTTACTCTATATGGAAATCTTTTTATCTGGTTATCACCATTATACTCAGCTATATGAAGCTTTTCTTATTAACTGCATGGCCTTACATAGGTTGCACGGCATTATTATTTGCAATATCTTGGTTCATTTGGTATCACTATCAATTGTACTGGCTGGCCTATTGTATTAAGAGAAAAGTCGAAAAATATACACCTAAAGGCCCAAAAGAAGATATCGAGTTTTATTTACGTGCTATCATGGATCTACTGAGGTTAGTGGGAATACCTCATCATCCGGGAGACACCATTGAACAGTATCTTACTCGCATTCAAAAACTACAAACTCAATATGATATCAACGCTTTAGCTTTTGATTTTAACTGCATTCATTACAATAGTGGAGATGATAAAAACGCAAACAAACTCGCAGAAAAGTTTGAAAGTTTATATCAGGAAGTCATAAATTATTTAATCAGTAACAAGACTTTCTACTCAACTTTAAAGAATAATCAAGCAGAACCATAATTTAAAACTATGCAAACGGCTTAGAAGACCTGCTCTAATTATCCAATTACATACACAACCACAACGGTCAAATGAACGTCGGATATTCGTTTAATAGTCTTCATCTAAGTATGAGTAGAAATAAATCGATCAATCTTGGCAGCCAAAATAAAATCACTTTCTGAAAGCCCATCAATCTTATGAGTATACAACTTAATCTCAACCCAACCCCAGGTGAAAGAAATATTAGGATGATGGCCCTGCTCTTCTGCAATAGCACCTATTTTATTAACAAAATCCAGTGCTGTCACAAAGTCTGGAAAACGATAACGTTTCTTCAAGTGATGCTGATCGACCACTTCCCATACATCCAACTTAGCCAATAAAGACTCACATTGGCTTTGAGTTAAAGGTGGCACACCTCCCTGACAAGGCATACACTGCTTACTGGCTAGATCTGACATATACCCCCCTTTTTTTACTCAACCATCACTGACAAAGCTAACATTAAGGAATTTATTTCGTACTCGTTCCTAATTTATTTCATATAATCCAAAATAGCTTTTTCAACCGCAGGTAATTCAGCCGCGATCGCCACTTGCTTTACAGAATGGCATTGAGCAATCGCTGTATCTGGATCCTTTAAGCCATTACCAGTGAGCGTGCACACCACACGAGAGCCTTCAAGTATTTTTCCAGAGCAAATATCTCTCATCGCTCCTCCCACTGACGCAGCAGATGCAGGCTCACAAAAAATCCCCTCATGCTGAGCCAACATTTTTTGTGCTTCCAAAATTTTCTCATCCGAAAGCTTATCAAACCAGCCCCCAGACTCCTGTTGCGCGGCCAGTGCTTTATTCCATGATTGCGGATTACCAATACGAATAGCCGTTGCAACAGTTTCAGGGTAATCCACAGGAGCCCCTTGCAAAAAAGGTGCAGCACCTTCGGCTTGATAACCAAGCATCTTCGGTTTATTGTTAGTAACACCATCTTTATAATATTCGCAATACCCCATCCAATAGGCTGAGATGTTACCGGCATTGCCTACAGGCAAACAATGATAATCGGGTGCAAACCCAAGCGCTTCTACAACTTCAAAACTTGCCGTTTTTTGACCTTGTAAACGATAAGGATTAATAGAATTCACAATGGTCACTGGCGCTGTTTCAGCAACTTTTTTGACCAGGCTCATCCCTTGATCAAAGTTACCTCTAATTTGCAGCACAGTAGCACCATACATGAAAGCTTGGGCTAATTTTCCCAAAGCAATTTTACCCTCTGGAATCAACACAAAGGCACGTATGCCTGCACGTGCAGCATAAGCCGCCGCCGCTGCTGAAGTATTACCTGTAGAGGCACAAATAATAGCTTGGCTGCCAACCTCAACAGCTTTGGTTACAGCCATGGTCATGCCTCGGTCTTTAAAAGAACCCGTTGGATTCGAACCTTCGTACTTTACATAAATATCAACGTCTTTTTGTAAAAGATTAGGCAAATTATGCAACTTAACCAAAGGCGTATTACCTTCACCTAAACTGATGATTCGGGTATCGTCATGTACCGGCAAACGATCACGGTACTTCTCAATCAGCCCAGTATAACGCGCTCTAAACCCCATAATATCATCTCGCTCTCATCGTCTACATCTTACTGACTATTCACTTAATGTCTCAACACGAATACGTATGACTGGTGCACCAGTCTCAGCTAAAGCTTCAATTTTTCTAATCGCTTCATTCAAATCTGATTCCAACACGGGTTGCGTCAAAATAATAATGGAGACCAAACCCGTTTGACTGTGCACAGATTTTTGCAAAATCGCTTCAATACTGATTTCAAAACCACTCAAAACCTGAGCCACATGAGCCAGCACACCAGGCTGCTCTTGCACTTGCACTCGTAAATAGTAAGCCGATCTTACACGCGTTATTGGCAATACCGGGACATCACTAAGATGCTCATACGCCAAAAACGGAATACGATAAGCACCCTTACTCACCACAGCTCTTGCCAAATCAACTATATCTGCCACAACAGCAGAGGCTGTAGCCAAACTGCCTGCACCAGCGCCATAATAAAGGCTTGGCCCAAGTGCATTACCTTTAACCATCACAGCATTCATCACACCATCCACTTTTGCCAACAAATTTTTTTTAGGAATCAATGTTGGATGAACCCGCAACTCAACACCTTCTGCTGTCCGACAAGCCAAACCCAGATGCTTAATACGAAAACCCAACGTATCTGCATACAGCAAATCCAAAGACGATAGTCGCGAAATACCTTCGGTATAAACTTTATCAAAAGACAGCGGCATACCAAATGCGATGGCCGCCAGTATGGTTAACTTATGAGCCGCATCAGTGCCTTCGACATCAAACGTAGGGTCCGCCTCAGCATACCCTAAGCTTTGTGCTTCTATCAAAACCTCAGAGAATTCTCTGTCTTTGAGCATTTCAGATAAAATAAAGTTACCAGTGCCATTAATAATACCAGCAATCCACTCTATTTTATTGGCAGCCAATCCTTCACGCAGCGTTTTAATAATCGGAATACCACCAGCAACAGCGGCCTCAAACAATACATACGTTTTATGAGTTTTCGCTTTTGCAAGCAACTCTGAGCCATGTTCCGCTATTAAAGCTTTATTAGCCGTTACAACAGGTTTACCAGTAGCTAGGGCGGCTAGCACCCATTCGCGCGCTGTTGTGGTCCCACCAATGAGTTCAACAAAAATATTAAGATCCTGATTTTGCAGCAAATCAAAAATATCTTGACTGATCTTGATCTGGCCCGTCTCACAGCCCAATCGATTGCTACGAGCACCGATATGAGCCACTTCAATGGGGCACCCAACCCTACGAGCAATTTCTGCTGCATTTTCACACAATACTTTTACGGTACCACTGCCAACAGTGCCTAAACCAGCAATACCCACCTTAACTGAACGCACAACTCAAACCCTCTGCTAACCGAAAATCAGGTGAGCTATTGTACATCCAGAGACACTCAGAGTGCTAGGTTTTTGAGACAGTAGCAATGCATACTCTTTACCGCCCAAAACCTGCCTAAAATTCAAACAAATTCAATAAGGAATGGTCACGAAATAACTTTATTCACGAGATGTCGGGGCGAAGCGGCGCCTTCGTCGGCATCAACCCCGCCGCCATCCAGCCCAGCCTGATCGCCTCGGAGCTCTTCGGCGTCAAACGCGGCGCCCATTCGATGGCCGAAGCCGAGCGCACGGGCCAGGTGCGCGCCGCGCACGGCGGCACCCTGCACCTGGACGAGGTGGGTGACATGCCGGCCGAGGTGCAGGTGGCGTTGCTCAGAATGCTTCAGGAGTCGGAGGTGGTTCCC